>NZ_BAAHCA010000330.1:0-4902 GCF_054776295.1 Streptomyces sparsus | reverse complement strand
GGCCCGGCGCGGGGCGCGGGCGCCGGCGCGGGTGCGCAGGCCGTCGACGGCCCAGCGTCCCGGTCCGAGCGCGGCGATCAGCAGGAAGGTCCAGCAGAAGAGGGCGGCCAGTTCGCCGCCGTTCTCCATCGGGAACAGCCCGGCCGACTGGTGCTTGACGAAGTAGGCGTAGGCCATCGAGCCGGAGCAGAGCAGGGCGGCGGCCCTGGTGCCGAGGCCGGTCATCACGAGGATGCCGCCGACGAGCTGGATGACCGCGGCCCACCAGCCCGGCCACTGGCCGACAGCGGGTGCCGGCCCGTGGGAGCCGCCGAGCACACCGAAGAGCGTGGCGGCGCCGTGGCAGGCGAAGAGCAGGCCGATGACGATGCGGAAGAGTCCGAGGACGTGGTCCCGGGAGTCGTCGAGGAACTTCACGCGTCGGCCCTCCCCGTGGTGGTGGGGCGGGCGGGTGCCGGGGTGCCTGGGTGCGGATGGTTCGTGGATCGCATGTGGGCTCCTGAGAGTGGGGAAGAGCTGTGCACTGCATGCGAGAACGCGCGATCACTCGGATGGTCTAGACCCATTCAGACGGTAGCGAGCACCTGAGCATTCGTCTAGACCAATGACCGGGCGAGGTCTCACCCGGTGCGCGTGACAGGGACACCGGGCGGCGGCCCGGTGCCAACGACGGCACCACGCATGCGGCGTCGAACAGCGAGCGGACGGACGGGAAAGCGGTGCGAGGAGCGTCGGCGCGGGGGCGGAACGGCGTGGGGGCTCCGGAGCGGACACGCGCCGACGGACAGTCAGAGGGGGACGAGGGGCCCGGAAGCCCCGGTTGCGGGAACGGACGACACGCATCGTGAAGCCGCCGCCCGGACATCCGCTGGAGCAACGCTGGAGCCACCGCCGGCACACACGCCCGGCGTCAGGCGTCGCCCGGCGTCAGGCCCCAGACGTCCTCCGCCCTAAGGCTTCCCGCTTCCCGCTTCCCGCTTCCCGCTTCCCGCTGGGCTCAGCCCAGCACGCGGTCCTTCAGGACGGGGAACTCCTCGCGCACGCGGGCCAGTTCGGCGACGTCCAGCTCCGCGGTCAGCACCTGCTCGGTGGCGTCGGACGCCTCGGCGAGCGTCTCGCCCCAGGGGCCGATGACGGCGCTGCGCCCGGCCTGAGGGACCCCGGCGTGACTGCCCGCGGTGCCGCAGGCGAGCACGTACACCTGGTTCTCGACGGCGCGGGCCCGGGCCAGCAGCGTCCAGTGCTCGGCTCGCTTCTCGGGCCAGCCGGCGGGGACCACCACCACCTGCGCGCCGAGGTCGGTGAGGGCCCGGAACAGCTCGGGAAAGCGCAGGTCGTAGCAGGTGGCGAGGCCCAGCCGGGCTCCCGCGGTGGCCACCGTGACCGGTTCGGTGCCGGCGGACATGAGGGTGGCCTCGCCCCGGTCGAAGCCGAAGCGGTGGATCTTGCGGTAGGTCGCGGCGAGGGTGCCGTCCGGGGCGAAGACGAGCGAGGTGTTGTACAGCTCCCCGCCGGTGGCGCGCTCCACGACGGAGCCCGCGTGCAGCCACACCCCCGCGCCCCGGGCCGCCTGAGACATCGTCACCGCGGTGGGGCCGTCGGCGGCCGACTCGGCCACGTCACCGAACGCGTCGAAGGCGAAGGCCCCGACCGGCCACAGTTCGGGAAGCACGACCAGATCCGATCCGGACTGCTCTCGGACGAGTGAACCGGCCCTCTCACGGCGGGAATTGACCGACTCGTCCGGGTCCACACCGATCTGGATCAGGGAAGCGCGCACCGTACCACCGTCCGTGGGTCGGAGGGGGTTAAACACCCCCTGCCAAAGCGTCCTACGATCGTCACTCAAAAGCACTGCCGGGGTGCCCGTCCGCAGACTAACTTGATAGCACCCACACCCGCGAACGATCGATCCGTACCGCTGCCATGAGGGGTCCTGTGACCGAGCATCCACGCCTTCAGCCCTATGTTGACGCCTGGACTCACTCCATCGAGGCCGTATCGGAGCTGGTGCGGCCTCTCGTCGAGGGCGAGTGGAACCGGCCCACCGAGTGCCCCTACTGGTCGGTCCGGGACGTGGTGTCGCACATCATCGGCATCGAGTGCGAGCTGCTCGGCGACCCCCGCCCGATCCACACACTGCCCCGCGACCTGTACCACGTGACGGACGAGACGAGCCGTTACATGGAGGTGCAGGTCGACGTGCGGCGGCACCACACCGGCCCGGAGATGACCGGCGAGCTGGAGTACACCCTGATCCGGCGGGCCCGCCAGCTGCGCAACGAGAAGCGCGACCCGGACGCGGTCGTGCGGTCGGTGCTGCCCGGCCGGGACGAGATCACCCTGGAGCAGCAGCTGCGGCAGCGGGCGTTCGACGTGTGGGTGCACGAGCAGGACCTGCGGCGGGCGCTCGGCCAGCCGGGTGGGCTGGACGCGCCGGGCGCCCTGGTCGCGCGGGACGTGCTGCTCTCCGGGCTGCCGAAGGTGGTCGCCAAGCGGGCGTCCGCGCCGGTCAACTCGGCGGTGGTGTTCGACGTGCACGGGCCGGTGGAGTTCATGCGCACGGTCCGCGTCGACCAGAACGGCCGGGGCAGCGTGAGCGGCAGCCCGTCGCTGGGGCCGCTGGTGACCTTCTCGATGGACTGGGAGACGTACCTGCGCCTGGCCTGCGGCCGGGTCAGGCCCGGCGCGGTGAGCGACCGCGTCAAGGTGGAGGGCGACACCGGGCTGGCCGACGCGATCCTCGCCAACTTCTCCGTCACCCCCTGACGGCCCCCTGAGGGCCCCCGAGGGCACCCCTGGCGTCGCGCCGTGATCCGCGTGGCGGTGGGTCACGGTGGAGGGACCGGCTCGTGTCGGTCGACTCCACCGCCGCCCGCTCGCCCGCACGGCGCCGGGGCGCGTTCAGGCGGGGACGTGGACGGTCTCCACCCGGCTGGCGACGAGGCGCTCCCGTTCACGCCGGGCCGCCTGCCGGTGCAGCCGCAGCATCTGGCTGACACCGAGCGCCTGGAACACGAAGACGCTGGCGAAGGCGATGCGGAAGTTGTCCCCAGTGAGGTCCAGCAGCACCCCCACGGCCAGCAGCGTCGTCATGGAGGCGGTGAAGCCGCCCATGTTGACGATGCCCGAGGCGGTGCCCTGCCGCTCCGGCGGGTTGGCCGGACGGGCGAAGTCGAAGCCGACCATCGAGGCCGGCCCGCAGGCGCCCAGCACCACGCACAGCACGACCAGCGCCCACAGCGGCACCCGGCCCGGCCAGCCGAGCACCGCGGCCCACACGAGGGCGGTGGCCGCCACTGTGCCCAGCGCGATGGGCGCCCTGGCCCGGTGGTGCCGGGCGATGATCTGGCCGAAGACCAGCCCGATGGCCATGTTGGACAGCACCACGACGGTCAGCAGCGCGCCCGCGTCCCCGACGCTCATGCGCTGCGCGCGGACGAGGAACGGCAGCCCCCACAGCAGCAGGAAGACCATCGCGGGGAACTGGGTGGTGAAGTGCACCCACATGCCCATGCGGGTGCCCGGCTCCCGCCAGGCGTCGCCGATCTGCCGCCGCACGTATCCGGGACCGATGTGCCGGACCGGACGCGCCTCGTGCCCCTCGGGGTGGTCCTTCAGGAAGGCCAGCACCAGGACGAGGACGATCAGGCCGCCGACCGCGCTGCCGGCGAAGGTCGGCAGCCAGCCGAAGGTGTTCAGCACGCGGGCCAGCAGCAGCGTCGTGACGAGGTTGCCGGACATGCCGATCAGGCCGGCGACCTGCCCGATCAGCGGCCCCCGCTTGGCGGGGAACCAGCGGGAGCCGAGCCGCAGCACGCTGATGAAGGTCATCGCGTCGCCGCAGCCGAGCAGCGCCCGGCAGGCCAGCGCCACGGGGTAGGACTCGGAGAGCGCGAAGCCGAACTGGCCGGCGGTGAACAGCACGATGCCGAGGGTGAGGACCTTCCGGGTGCCCCACCGGTCGACGAGCAGGCCGACGGGTATCTGCATGCCCGCGTAGACCAGCAGTTGGAGGATGGAGAAGGTGGAGAGCGCGGAGGCGTTGATCTCGAACCGCTCCGCCGCGTCGATGCCTGCGACGCCGAGGCTCGTGCGGTAGGTGATCGCCACGAAGTAGACGGAGACGCCCAGGCCCCACATGAGCATCGCCTGCCGGCCGCCGGGCGGGTCCCCCGGCAGGCGGACCGCGGACGGGGAACTCATCGCACCTCGCCCCTCAGCAGCAGGTGCACGGAGCTGACGTGGCGGTGCACGGCCTCGACGGCCGCCTCGGAGTCGCCGGCCTCGATCGCGGCGAGGATCTCGGCGTGCTCGGCGATGTTCTTCGCGATCCGGTCGGGGTGGGCGTGCATCACGGCCACACCCATGCGCAGCTGCCGGTCCCTGAGCTGGTCGTAGAGGCGGCTGAGGATCTCGTTTCCGGCGCTCCGCACGATGGTGGCGTGGAAGCACCGGTCGGTGGCGGCGACCCGGGCCAGGTCGGCGGCGGCGGCCTGCTCCCGCTGCTGGTCGAGCAGTTCACCCAGGCGGTCGACGAGGCCGGCGGGCGCGGGGGCGGCCCGGCGGACGGCGTGCTCCTCGACGAGCAGCCGGGTCTCGACCACGTCCCCGATCTCCTGCGCGGACACCGGCAGCACCAGGGCGCCCTTCTTGGGGTAGAGCCGGATCAGCCCCTCCACCTCCAGTCGCAGCAGCGCCTCGCGGACCGGGGTGCGGGACACTCCGACGGCCTCGGCCAGCTCCCCTTCGGTCAGCAGCTCGCCGCCCGCGTAGTGCCGTTCCAGCACGGCCTGCTTGACGTAGGCGTACACCCGCTCCGCGGCGGGCGGCGGCTTGGCACCGGCGGCCGACGCCTGCCCGCCGACCCTGCCCGGCCCGCCGATCTCGGCGCGCCGTGCC
>NZ_BAAHCA010000329.1:0-4903 GCF_054776295.1 Streptomyces sparsus | reverse complement strand
CGACGATGGCAGCCGGTCACGTCGTCAGCGCGGTCACGCCCGGGCACGCCCGGTCGCGTCGCCAGCAGGGAGCCCGCATGTCCGCAACCCGTCGCGGAGGCGCGGCGCTCGCCACCGCCGCCTGCCTGGTACTCGCCGGGTGTGGTGGCGGCCCTTCCGGGTCGCTGCCGGCCGAGCCGGTGAACCGGGCTGCCGACGATGCGGTGGACACCGGCGAGCTGCCGGCGGAACTCCGGGAGCAGCGGCTGTCGTGGCAGGACTGCCCGGCGCCGACAGCCGCGCAGGGCGGCGGCTCGGCACCGCTGCCGATGCCCGACGGCACTCCGTGGCAGTGCGCGACGCTGCGGGTGCCGCTGGACTACGACGAGCCGGACGGCGACACGCTGTCGCTGGCGATGGTCCGGGCCCGGACGAGGGCCGCCGACGGCGACCGGATCGGGTCGCTGGTCTTCAACTTCGGTGGTCCGGGCGGTTCCGGTGTCAGCACGCTGCCGGTCTCCGGCGCGGACTACGAGAAGCTGCACTCCCGCTACGACCTGGTCAGTTTTGATCCTCGCGGCGTGGGCCGCAGCGCCGGAGTGCGCTGCCTGGGCGACCGGGAACTGGACGAGTTCCACCAGGCGGCCGTACTGCCCACCGACCGCGCTGAGGGTGAGCGGCTTCTCGCCGAGCAGCAGCGGTACGCCGACGCGTGCGAGCGGAAGTCCGGCGCGGTGCTGCCGCACGTGGCCACCACCGACGCCGCCCGCGACCTGGACCTGATGCGCGAGGTCCTGGGCGACGACAGGCTGCACTACTTCGGGATCTCCTACGGCACCGAGCTGGGCGGCGTCTACGCGCACCTGTTCCCCGGCAGGGTGGGCCGGGCGGTCTTCGACGCGGTCGTCGACCCGTCGAAGACCCCGGCCGAGAGCGCGCTCGGGCAGGCCGAGGGATTCCAACTGGCGCTGACGAACTACCTCACCGCCTGCACGGAGACCGAGCAGTGCCCGCTGGGCGGCTCCGTCGAGCAGGGTCAGAGGAAGATCACCGACCTGCTGGCCGAGTTGGACGAGCGCCCGCTGCCCACCGCGGACCCGGACGGCCGCACCCTCAACAGTTCACTGGCCGCCGCCGGCATCGCGCTGTCGCTGTACTCGGACGACTTCTGGGGCGTGCTGACCGAGGGCCTGGAGGACGCGCTCGACAACAACGACGGCACGCTGCTGCTGCGACTGAGCGATCTGCTCAACGGACGCCAGGAGGACGGCCGGTACGACAACAGCCAGGCCGCGCTCACCGCGATCTCCTGCGCGGACGCGAAGCCGCGCTACGGCCTGGACGACATCCGCGCCCTGCTGCCGGAGTTCCGCAGGGCGTCGCCGGTCTTCGGTGAGCTGAGCGCGTGGGGCCTGGCGATGTGCCACGG
Source organism: Streptomyces sparsus (assembly GCF_054776295.1). Taxonomy (NCBI): domain Bacteria; kingdom Bacillati; phylum Actinomycetota; class Actinomycetes; order Kitasatosporales; family Streptomycetaceae; genus Streptomyces; species Streptomyces sparsus. The sequence continues at coordinate 3,495 of NZ_BAAHCA010000329.1, read as the reverse complement.
CTGGCCGGTCGAGGGCGAGGCCGAGCACCCGGAGGTCAGCGCCGCCGGCGCCGCGCCGATCGTGGTGATCGGCAACACCGGCGACCCGGCGACGCCCTACGAGGGCGCGGCGAGCATGGCCCGCGCCCTCGGCGAGGACGTGGCGGTCCAGCTGACCTTCGAGGGCGAGGGGCACGGCGCGTACAACAGCGGCGACACCTGTGTGCGGCGGGCGGTGAACGCCTACCTGTTGGACGGTGAGGTGCCGAAGGACGGCACGACCTGCACGCCGTGAGGGGAAGCGCCCCGGAACGCACGGGAACGCACGAGGGGCCCGGACCCGCCGATGGTCGGCGGTGCGGGCCCCTCGGCCGGACGGGCGCGTCAGTAGACGGGCTTCTCCGGTTCGATCTGGTGGACCCAGCCGATGACGCCGCCGCCGACGTGCACGGCGTCGGCGAAGCCGGCGTTCTTCAGCACGGCCAGGACTTCCGCGGACCGGACACCCGTCTTGCAGTGCAAGACGATCTTCTTGTCCTGCGGCAGGTCCTGGAGCGCGGTGCCCACCAGGAACTCGTTCTTGGGCACGAGCCGGGCGCCGGGGATGGAGACGATCTCGTACTCGTTCGGCTCCCGGACGTCGATGACGTCGATGCTCTCGCCGGCGTCCATCCACTCCTTGAGCTGCGTGGGCGTGATCGTGGCGCCGGCCGCGGCCTCCTGGGCCTCCTCCGAGACCACACCGCAGAACGCCTCGTAGTCGATCAGCTCGGTGACCGTCGGGTTCTTGCCGCACACCGCGCACTCCGGGTCCTTGCGGACCTTGACCTGCCGGTACGTCATCTCCAGCGCGTCGTAGATCATCAGTCGGCCGAGCAGCGGCTCACCGATGCCGGCGAGCAGCTTGATGGCCTCGTTGACCTGGATCGAGCCGATGGAGGCGCACAGCACGCCCAGCACGCCGCCCTCGGCACAGGACGGCACCATGCCCGGCGGCGGCGGCTCCGGGTAGAGGCACCGGTAGCAGGGGCCGTGCTCGCTCCAGAAGACGGACGCCTGGCCGTCGAACCGGTAGATCGAGCCCCACACGTACGGCTTGTTGAGCAGCACGCACGCGTCGTTGACGAGGTAGCGGGTGGCGAAGTTGTCGGTGCCGTCCACGATCAGGTCGTACTCGGCGAACATCTCCATGACGTTCGACGAGTCGAGCCGCTCGTTGTGGATGTTGACCTTGGTGTACGGGTTGATGCCCAGCACCGTGTCCCGGGCGGACTCGGCCTTCGGCCGGCCGATGTCGGCCTGGCTGTGGATGATCTGGCGCTGGAGGTTCGACTCGTCGACCTCGTCGAACTCGACGATGCCGAGCGTGCCGACGCCTGCGGCGGCCAGGTACATCAGGGCCGGCGAACCGAGGCCGCCGGCGCCCACACAGAGCACCTTGGCGTTCTTCAGCCGCTTCTGGCCGTCCATCCCGACATCCGGGATGATCAGGTGGCGGGAGTACCTGCGGACCTCGTCGACGGTGAGCTCGGCGGCCGGCTCGACCAGGGGTGGCAGCGACACAGAGACCTCAGCAAGGGGTTGGTCGGTGGACGGTTGTTCTCCGCGTAACACTGCCACGCCCGATCTCATTCCGAGACACCCGGTCCGAGCTTCGAGACGATCTCGTCCCAGTAGCCGGGCAGGGCCTCCCAGGGGTCGAGTCCGCCGCGCCGCGTCCGGTCGGTGAAGTACACCGTTCCGGCGCCCTGCCAGCGGGCGACGCGCAGCGCCTCGTCCAGGTGCGTGCGCGGCACGCCGTGCACCAGGTGGCAGAAGCGGTCCGGCGGGTAGTCGGCCGTCCACTCGGCCACCTGCGACCAGCGGTAGTCCGTCCAGCCGCCGCGGAAGGTCACCACCTGGTCGGCGGCCTCCGCGTAGCCGGGGTGCGGGTGGGTGCCGGACGCCAGCACCAGGCGGACCTGCGGGCGGGTGGCCTCACCCAGGGCGCGCAGCGTGGTCAGCACCCGCCGGGTCTCCGGCAGCCCCTCGCCGCCGGTCGGTGGCCGGTCCAGGTAGAAGCCGTCCACCCCGTACCAGTCAAGGTAGCGGCGCCCCTCGGTGACCAGGTCACCGAACGGGCGGGTGCCGTGCCGGAGGTCGAGGTGGCCCAGCAGCGGCACCCCGGTCTCCCGCAGCCGGACCGCCGCCGCCAGGCAGTACCGGTCGGGACGGCCGCCGGGCCCGTCGGCGACGTTGAGCACCGCCCAGTGCAGCGGAGTGCCCGGCCGGGCCAGCTCCGCCCACTCCACCGGCGCGAGCATGGGGTGGGCACAGCCCGGCACCGCCATGCCGAGCCGGTCGACGGTGGGAGTGGGGAACGGAGTCAGATGCGGCATGCCGCCTCCATCCAGATGTCGGCCAGGGACTCCTCCAAGCCGGTGCGGGGCCGCCAGCCGAGCCGGTCCCGGGCGGTGCGCACGTCCGCCTGCTGCCACATGCCGCACCCGTCCGGGTAGGGCGGCGGCGGGGGGCCGGCGCCGAGGTGCGGCTCGTCGAGTTCGTGGATGGAACCGCTGAACCCGGCGACCCGCGCCAGCACGGCCGTCGCGTCGCGCAGCCGCACGGCCCGCCCGGTGCCGATGTTCACCACCCCCTGTGCCGCGGAGAGCGACGCGGCGTGCACGGCCCGGGCGACGTCGCGCACGTCCACGAAGTCCCGCTGCACGTTGAGGCCGCCGAGCCGCAGTTCGTGGTCGCCGTGCTGCATCGCCCGGCGCATCGACTCGGCGAGCCGGCCCAGCGGCGACCCGGCCGGCGTGCCCGGGCCGGCGAGGGAGAAGACGCGCAGCACGATCGCGTCCAGGCCGGAGCCCAGGACGAGTTCGGTGGCTGCGAGCTTGCTGACACCGTACGGCCCGCCGGGGCGGGGCACCGCGTCCTCTCCGGTGGACGAGCCGGGCTGCGAGGGCCCGTACTCGGCGGCGCACCCCAGGTGCACCAGGCGGGCGGTGCAGCTGCTCCGCCGCATCGACTCGCAGATGGTGGCGGTGGCCACCGTGTTGTGCCGGGTGAGTTCGCGGGCGCCGCCGCGGATCGCGCCGGCGCAGTTGATGACGACGCCGGGGTGGACCGCGTCCAGGAAGCGGGTGAGCGCCCCAGGACTGCCCGTGGAGAGGTCGAAGCGCACGTCCGAGTCGTCGCGCCGGCCCAGCGCGGTGAGCTGGACGGCCGGGTCGGCGAGCAGGCGGTCGGCGACGTATCGGCCGAGGAACCCGTTGGCTCCGAGCAGCAGCACCCTCATCGTGCCTCCTCCTGCGGTCGAACGGAGACGCCAGTGGCGCGCTGAACGGTCATCGGTTGAGCTCCCTGTCGGTGTGTGCGGCTGCTCACGGAAAGCAGCTCGGGTGAGGCGATCGGTGCGCGGCGCGGTCCGAAGGGCCGGGCCGGCCGCACGGTCGGGCGGTGCGAGTCCGGGTGAAGCGCGAGCGGGTGACCCGCCCGGGCTGTGGTCGGCGCGGGGGCGGTAGCGGCTGG
>NZ_BAAHCA010000328.1:0-4914 GCF_054776295.1 Streptomyces sparsus | reverse complement strand
AGGGGCGGGGCCGGGCGCTGCCCGGGCGCCGCAAGCCCAGCCCGATGGTGATGGGCGCGGTGGGCGTGGTGGCGATCGTGCTCGCCGGGCTGATCGTCGGCGCCGCCCTGGGCGGTGGCGACGACTCCGAGGACACGACGCCCGCCGGACAGAAGGGCGAGCCCTCGGCGCCTGCCGAGGACGAGCAGTCCGAGCCTCCGGCCGACCCGGTGGAGGCGCAGGCCAAGTCGCTGGATTCCCTGCTGGCGGACAGCAACAACAGCCGGGAGGCGGTGATCCGCTCGGTGGAGAACATCCGCAAGTGCGAGGACCTCGACACCGCGGCCAAGGACCTGCGGGACGCGGCGAAGCAGCGCAACGAACTGGTCACCCGGCTCGGGGAGCTGGACATCGACCAGTTGCCCGGCCACCAGAAGCTCGCTTCGGAGCTGACCAAGGCGTGGAAGGCGTCGGCCTCCGCCGACGACCACTACGCGGCCTGGGCCGACCAGGTGGCCGGCCCCCGCGGCTGCCCCGACGGAGCGGCGCGGAGCACCGGCCGGCAGGCGAAGGGCAACCGGGCCAGCGGCGACGCCACGGCGGCCAAGCAGAAGGCAGCCGCGCTGTGGAACCCGACCGCGAGGAAGTACGGCCTCGACGAGCGCCAGCCCACCGAGCTGTAGGCACACCGGGCTTCACCGGCCCCACCGGCGCGTCCTGAGTCCCGTGGGCCCGGCACGCGCCGGTCAGCGGGCGCCCGGGGAGTCGGGCGCCACCGGGGCGGTCAGCCGCCGACGATCGCCTTCTCCAGCGTGGGGCCGATGTCCACCGGCTCGTTCCGGGTGGTGACCAGTTCGCCGTCCTGCACGCGCTGGAAGCTGACCATGGAGTTCACCAGCCGCGGATAGGACCGGGCCGCGAGCAGGTCCTCGTAGCGCCAGCTCAGGTCGGGAGTCAGACCGCCGGTCGGCAGCGGCGCGCCGGTGTCCAGCGCCCGTTGCAGCGTGCGCGACGTCACCGGCTTGCCGGCGAGCGACTCCAGCGTGGACCGCAGCACCGTGTACGCGACCCAGGTGGTCTGCACACCCGGGTCGGCCGGGTCGATGCGGTTGTCCCCGAAGGCGTGCTCCTGGATGACGTGCTTCATCTCGTCCCAGGCGGGATCCCGGGACGGCGGGTACCAGCCGGTGACGTAGCTGCCCTCGAGAATGCTCTTCCGTCCGCCGGTGCGGTCCACGAGGGACTGCTGCACGCTGCCCAGCACCGAGGCGAAGCCCACCTCGGAGCCGTCCTCCAGGGCCCTCGCGAAGGAGTCCAGGAACGCACCGGTCCGCCCGCCGAGCGCGGCGCTGACGCAGGACGGTGCGACCTCGCCGCCGTCGCCCCCACCGTCGTCCCCGCTGTCGTCCCCGGTGGTACCGGCTTGCGAACCGGGGGCGGTCCCGGCACCGGGCAGGGAGCCGCCGGGCGCGGTCCCGGCGTCGCGCAGTGCCTGCTTCGCCTCGGCGGTGTAGTCCGTGGAGTCCTCCGGGACGCGCACGTCGGTCGCCGGGGTGCGTTCGCCGGCTGCGAGCCCGGCGTTGAACAGCTCGGGCAGCTCGTCACCGGCCAGGGTGTCGGGGCGTACCAGAGCCACGCGCTCGCACACCTTGGACAGTTGCTGCCCGCTGCCGGCCAGCAGCGCGGGCTGACCGCCGTTGACCGGGTACGAGAGGGGGCTGGTGAACTCCTCCTCGGTGACGCCGTAGCCACCGAGGTAGGGAATGCCGTCGGCCTCCAGCGAGGACATGAAGACGTGGCTGTGCTGGCTGTAGGAGCCGACGACGGCCACGGCGCCCTTCTCGCGGGCCTGCCGGGCGCAGCGGGCGGCGATCACACTCTCGTTGCCCTCGTTGCAGGTCACGACCCGCAGCTCCCGGCCGTTGATGCCGCCGCCGGCGTTGACCCAGCGGGCGTAGGCCTTCGCGAGGGCGGGGACCCCGGGCATGTTGGTCGCCTGCGTCTTCACCGGGGCCCAGGTCATGACGGTGATGGGCCCGGAGTCGGCGGAACCGCCGGTGGGGCCGCCGCAGCCGGTGAGCAGTCCGCCGCCGAGAGCGGCGGCGGCGAGGGAGGCGGTGAGCGGACGGAGGCAGGAACGGCGCCATACGGTCATGTCCGTGCACCTTGCCCGCCGGGCCGTAACGGACCAGCGACGAACACGGAACGCAGAGTGACTGACGGGTGAACAGCGGCCCCGTCGGTCGGCGCCCCCGAGGGGAACGTACGATCGACAACCGTGCAAGCTCAGGAGAGGTCTTCCCGTCGCGGTGGTCGTTCCAGCACCATGGACGGCATGCCGGTCAATGACATGCCGTGGTGGCGCTGGCGCAGTAACGTGCGCTCGGCGCTGCACATGCTCTCCGATCCCGTCTTCCAGCAGGAGTGCTGGCTGGCGGGCCGCCCCGGTTACGGTGACGTCACGGACGCCGTCTACCGACTCGTCGAGGACACCTGGCTGGACAACTGGTCCGCCGAGAAGTACGTCGGCACCATCTTCCGCGACGCGCAGGAGGCGGCGCTGGTGGACGCCGCGGTGCTGCGCGTGCTGCGCATCATGCACCAGATCGGCGCGGACGCCCCCGTCGCCTCCTACCTGGAGCACCCGGCCTGGCCGGACGCGGTGCAGGCGGCCCGGCAGGCGCACGTGCTGCTCGCCGCCAACGACGGCCACAACCCGGACGAACCACCCACCTCGCTGGACGTGCTCGCCATCATGCTGCGCGCGGTCTGACCTCGTCCGTTGATGTGCCACCCTGGTGCGCATGAGTTCGCCGTCGCCCGCCGCCGCTGACCAGTACGTCCTCACGCTCTCCTGCCCGGACAAACAGGGCATCGTGCACGCGGTGTCCAGTTACCTCTTCATGACCGGCTGCAACATCGAGGACAGTCAGCAGTTCGGCGACCACGACACCGGCCTGTTCTTCATGCGGGTGCACTTCAGCGCGGAGACACCGGTCACCCTGGAGAAGCTGCGGGCCAGCTTCGCCGCCATCGGCGACTCCTTCCACATGGACTGGCAGCTCCACGACGCCGAGCAGAAGATGCGCGTCGTGCTGATGGTCAGCCGGTTCGGCCACTGCCTCAACGACCTGCTCTTCCGCAGCAGCATCGGCGCCCTGCCGATCGAGATCGCCGCGGTGGTCTCCAACCACCCCGACTTCGCCGAACTCGCCGCCTCCTACGACGTGCCGTTCCACCACATCCCCGTCACCAGGGAGACCAAGCCGCAGGCCGAGGCCGAGGTGCTCCGGCTGGTCCGGGACGAGAACGTCGAACTCGTCGTGCTCGCCCGCTACATGCAGGTGCTGTCCGACGACCTGTGCAAGGCGCTGTCGGGCCGCATCATCAACATCCACCACTCCTTCCTGCCGAGTTTCAAGGGCGCCAAGCCCTACCACCAGGCGCACGCCAGAGGCGTCAAACTGATCGGTGCCACGGCGCACTACGTGACCGCCGACCTCGACGAGGGGCCGATCATCGAGCAGGAGGTCGAGCGGGTCGGACACCAGGTCACGCCCGAGCAGCTCGTCGCCATCGGCCGGGACGTCGAGTGCCAGGCGCTGGCCCGTGCCGTCAAGTGGCACAGCGAGCACCGGGTGCTGCTCAACGGCAGCCGCACCGTCGTCTTCGGCTGACGACTGGACGACTGGACGGCTGATGCCGCCCTGGAGCCCCGGGCGGCATCAGAGCCGGGACAGTGAGGCGGTCGCCAGCAGGACGTCGCGGATCGCCTCCTGATCACCCTCCGCTCCGGCTGCGGCGTCCAACGGCGGCACGTGCCCGGCCGCCAGCTGGCAGAACTCCGTTCCGTCCAGGGCGACATGCGCGACGGCCCGGTCCGGTGACGGCACGGTGCCCGGCGAGTCGAGCGGGATGTACCAGTGCCCTCCGCCGCTGCCCTCCACTTCCAGGTGCAGTGTGCGCCCCGGTGCGCCCGCGGTGGTCAACTGCCGTGGCGGGGGCGCGAGTCCGGCCCTGCGGCGGCCGGCGAGGACCTGCGGCAGCATGCGGGCGGCAAGATCGACGAGCTGCCTGAGGTCACCGCCGGACGGCGGTTCGTGCGGGTAGTCCACCGCGTCGGCGATGTCCCCGGCGTGCACCCAGCACTCGAAGGCCCGGTCCAGGAAGGCGTCGCGCAGCGGCAGGCCCAAGCCCGGCACCGCCCGGTCGGCCGCGTCGTCGGAGGCGAAGGACACCGTGCGGACCAGCGTGTGTGTCTGACGGCGCCACGGCCCGTGCAGCGTCCGGCCGTCCGGGACGCCGGCCTCCCAGTACGTCTCCGTCCTGCCGGTCGGATCCAGCCTCGCGGCGCCCGAACCCAGCGGGTCCGGCAGCCCCAGGGCACCGCCGACCAGCCCGTCCACGGCCATCAGATGGCCGATGACCCCACCGACCGTGGTGACCCGCTCCCGCTGCTGCCTGCCGTCGAACCACCGCAGCCGCACCGGCGCCCGCCACTCCGCCTCGGCCATGTCGTGCAGCAGCGCGTCGAGCCGGGCCGTCTCCGCGTCGAAGGGGGTCGCCCACTCGGGTACCGGAATCCGGGCGGGGCGCCGGTCCAGGCAGCCCGCCAGAACCCGCGAGCGCAGCATCGGGTCGAGGTCGAGGCTGTCGTCGGTGTGCAGCAGCCCGACCGCGTCGCGCAGCCGCAGCGCCTCCTCGGCGCAGCTCGCGCAGTCCGTCAGGTGGGCTTCCACGACGTCGGCCTCACTCGCCGAACACGCCGACAGCGCCCACGCGCCGAGCAGCGACTTGAGCAGCGTGTGGTCGTAGCCGTCCCGGCTGCCCGGGCTGTGCCCGTCACCGGCGGGCTGCTCGAAGCCCTCCGGGCCCGTCGTCACCGCCGCGCTCCCCGGCACGTCACCGGACCGGGGGCCGTCGGGCCCGGCGCTC
>NZ_BAAHCA010000327.1:0-4922 GCF_054776295.1 Streptomyces sparsus | reverse complement strand
ACCGCGTCGGCCGCCGCCGCCGCTGGCTGGCGCGAGCAGCTGCACACCGCGCTGATCGGGCTGGGATACCAGCCCCGGGAGGCCGACGACGCGGTGGACGCGGTCGCCCCGCAGGCGGAGGCCGCGCTCGCCGAGGGCGGCGCACCACCGGTGCCTCAACTGCTGCGCGCCGCACTCCAGTCCCTGAACCGCACCCGCTGACGGCCGGCCGCCAGTACATGCGACGCCCCGACACCCGACGAAAGATCCGGCCATGACCTGGGACGACGAAGCAGCCGACGCCGAGCGGCTGGTCGGTGCCGCAGCCGACCACGAGGACACCGCGGTGGAGGCCGCTCTGCGGCCGAAGGACCTCAACGAGTTCGTCGGCCAGACCAAGGTCCGCGAACAGCTCGACCTGGTCCTGCGGGCCGCCCGCCAGCGCGGCGCGACCGCGGACCACGTGCTGCTTTCCGGAGCGCCCGGACTGGGCAAGACCACCCTCTCCATGATCATCGCGGCCGAGATGGGTGCCCCCATCCGCATCACCTCCGGCCCCGCGATCCAGCACGCTGGTGACCTCGCCGCCATCCTGTCCTCCCTCCAGGAGGGCGAGGTGCTGTTCCTCGACGAGATCCACCGCATGTCCCGGCCCGCCGAGGAGATGCTCTACATGGCCATGGAGGACTTCCGGGTCGACGTCATCGTCGGCAAGGGGCCGGGCGCCACCGCCATCCCGCTGGAGCTGCCGCCGTTCACCCTCGTCGGCGCCACCACCCGGGCGGGCCTGCTGCCGCCGCCGCTGCGCGACCGCTTCGGGTTCACCGCGCACATGGAGTTCTACGAACCGGCCGAACTGGAACGGGTGATCCACCGCTCCGCCGGGCTGCTGGACGTGACGACCGACGTGGAGGGCGCCGCGGAGATCGCCGGCCGCTCCCGGGGCACGCCGCGCATCGCCAACCGGCTGCTGCGCCGCGTCCGGGACTACGCCCAGGTCAAGGCGGACGGCGCCATCACCCGGCGGATCGCGCAGCAGGCGCTGGCCGTCTACGAGGTCGACGCCCGCGGCCTGGACCGGCTCGACCGCGGGGTGCTGGAGGCACTGCTCAAACTGTTCGGCGGCGGCCCGGTCGGCCTCTCCACGCTCGCCGTCGCGGTGGGGGAGGAGCGGGAGACGGTCGAGGAGGTTGCCGAGCCGTTCCTCGTCCGGGAGGGACTGCTGGCCCGCACCCCGCGCGGCCGGGTGGCGACACCGGCCGCATGGGCGCACCTCGGCCTGACACCGCCGCAGCAGGGCGGTCCGCAGCACGGCGGAACACCGGGGCAAGCCGGGCTGTTCGGAGCGTGACCTGTTGGTGCTCGCACCGACCGGAACCCCAGTGCCATGCTGGACGTTGTTCCACAGGTGCGGGTCGCTTAGACTCCGCCGACGCCGTCCGTCACGTTCGGCGCGACCGTCCCCATACCCCCAGGCCGCTCCCCGCGGTCATACGAAGGAAATTCCTCCGCCGTGGATATCGCAATTCTCCTCCCCTTCATCGTGCTCATCGGCGCCATGTTCCTGATGACCCGGTCGGCCAAGAAGAAGCAGCAGCAGGCCGTCAACATGCGCGACCAGATGCAGCCCGGAACGGGCGTCCGCACGATCGGCGGCATGTACGCCCGCGTGAAGGAGGTGGGCGAGGACACGGTCCTGCTGGAGATCGCCCCCGGCCTGCACGCGCTGTACGCCAAGAACGCCGTGGGCGCGGTCCTGGAGGACGCGGAGTACGAGCGCATCGTCAGTGGTGAGACGGAGGTCGAGGAGGCGCCGGTCGTACCCGACGACGCGTCCTCGCTCACCGTCACCGGGGACACCGACGACGACAAGAAGATCGACCTGGGCAAGGGCGACGACGACACCAAGGACGCCGCCGCCGACGACGGGGAGCCCAGGGACACCAAGCGGGACGGTGAAGACGGCTCCAAGTAGCCGCATCCGCCGCCGGAACCCACAGGTCCCGGCGGCGTCGCACGTTCCGCACACCACTTCGCGCCGCGCGGTGACCACCGCGCGCGGGCGGCTGGACAGGGAGAAACGAGAAGGTGGCGACACCGAAGAAGCGCCGCAGGTCACCGGGGGCGCCCGGCAAGCCGTGGCGCGCGCTGACGCTGATGATCCTGCTGACCGTCGTTCTCACCGGCGGCATGCTGCTCACCGGCGCGAACACGCCCCGGCTGGGCATCGACCTCGCGGGCGGCACCAGCATCACGCTCACCGCGAAGGACGAGCCCGGCAAGAAGGACGCGGTCACCGAGGAGAACATGAAGACCGCCGCCTCGATCATCGAGCGGCGCGTCAACGGTCTCGGTGTGTCCGAGGCAGAGGTGGCGACCCAGGGCGAACGCAACATCGTCGTCAACATCCCCCGGGGGACCGACGAGGAGCAGGCCCGGGAGCAGGTCGGCACCACCGCGCAGCTGGGCTTCCGCACCGTGCTGACGACGGCCCCGGTCGGGGCGCCCGCACCGGGCGAGCCCACGCCGAGCCCCTCCGAGTCGGCCGGCGGTGACGGCGGAGCCGACGAGGGGCAGGACAACGAGGGCGAGAGCGCCGCTCCGTCCGGCTCCCCGTCCCCGGACGCCACCACCCAGGGCCGGGCGCTCACCGACGCGCTTAAGGCCGACGCCGCGGAGACCCCCTCTCCCTCAGCCCCGGCCTCCCCGCCCGCCGAGCCGGAGCAGCCTGGCCTGCCGCAGCAGCAGGACGTGCCCGCCGAGCTGGCCAAGGAGCTCCAGGAGCTGGACTGCTCCACGAAGGAGGCCCGCGCCGAGGCCGGCCAGGAAGTGGCCGCCGCCGGCCCGTCCGAGTCCGTCGTCGCCTGCGACCGCGAGGGCCAGTTCAAGTACGCGCTCGGCAAGGTCGAGGTCCCCGGCACCGACGTGTCCGGTGCCGAGGCCGTCTTCGACCCGCAGCGCACCATGTGGATCGTCACGATGGAGTTCACCTCCGCCGGGTCGAAGAAGTTCGCGAACGTCACCGGGCGCATCGCCCAGCTGCCCTCGCCGCAGAACCAGTTCGCCATCACGCTCGACGGTGAGGTCGTCTCGGCGCCCAGCGTCAGCACCCGTATCTCCGGCAGCGCCGAGATCACCGGCAGCTTCAACCAGGAGTCCTCGGCCGAGCTGGCCAACGTGCTGAAGTTCGGCGCGCTGCCGATCAGCTTCGAGGAGTCCAACGTCGTCACCATCTCGCCGTCGCTGGGTGACGAGCAGCTGAAGGCCGGTCTGATCGCCGGTGCCATCGGCCTCGCGCTGGTCGCGGTGTACCTGTTCTTCTACTACCGCGTACTCGCCCTGGTGGCCATCGCCAGCCTGCTGGCCATGGGCGGGCTGACGTACGTCATCATGACGCTGCTCGGCCCGGCCATCGGCTTCGCGCTGAGCCTGCCGGCCGTGTGCGGCGCCATCGTCGCGATCGGCATCACCGCGGACTCGTTCATCGTGTACTTCGAACGCATCCGGGACGAGGTCCGCGAGGGCCGCTCGATCCGCCCGGCCATCGAACGGGCCTGGCCGCGCGCCCGGCACACCATCCTCATCTCCGACGTGGTGTCGTTCCTCGCCGCCGTGGTGCTGTTCTTCGCCGCTGTCGGCTCGGTGCAGGGCTTCGCCTTCGTCCTCGGCCTGACCACGCTGCTCGACGTGGTGGTGGTGTTCCTCATGACCAAGCCGCTGACCAGCCTGCTGGCCGGCCGCGAGTTCTTCTCCAGCGGCCACTCGTGGTCCGGCCTGGACCCCAAGCGACTGGGTGCGAAGTCCCCCATCCGCGGCCGTCGCGCGGCGACCGTTCCCGCCGAACCGAAGGAGGCCTGAGATGTCACGGATCGGCGAACTCGGCGGCAAGCTCTACCGGGGTGAGGCGGCGTTCGACTTCATCAGCCGCCGCAAGATCTGGTACGCCGTCTCGGTCCTGCTGATCGCCATCTCCCTGGGCGGTCTGCTGGGCAAGGGCCTCTTCATGGGCGTGGAGTTCCAGGGCGGCGCGGTCTTCACCACCCCGCCCACCCAGCTCACGGTCGAGGAGGCCCGGGAGACCGCCGAATCGGCCTCCGGCAACGAGGCCCGGGTGCAGCGCCTGGGCAGCGACGCTCTGCGCATCACCGTCACCGGCCTGGACACCGACACCTCCAACAGCACCCGCGAGGCGCTGGCGGAGGAACTCGGCATCGCCACGGCCGATCTCGACGCCGAGCTGGTCGGCCCCAGCTGGGGCGAGCAGATGACCAGCAAAGCCCTCACCGGCATGGTCATCTTCCTGGTGCTGGTGAGTGTCTACCTCGCCATCGCCTTCGAGTGGCGGATGGCCGTCGCCGCGCTCGTCGCGCTGCTGCACGACCTGGTGATCACCGTCGGCGTGTACGCGCTCGTCGGCTTCGAGGTGACACCGGGCACGGTGGTCGGTGTGCTGACCATTCTCGGCTACTCGCTCTACGACACGGTCGTGGTGTTCGACAAGGTCTCCGAGAACACCCGCACGCTGGACAAGCAGAACCGCCGGACCTACCCGGAGCTGGCCAACCTCGGCCTCAACTCCACCCTGGTCCGGTCGGTCAACACCTCCATCGTCGCGCTTCTCCCGGTCGCCGGACTGCTGTTCATCGGCGCCGGCCTGCTCGGCGGCGGCATGCTCAAGGACATCGCGCTGTCCCTGTTCGTCGGCCTCACCGCCGGAACCTACTCGTCGATCATGATCGCCACACCGGTGGTCGTCGACCTGAAGAACCGCGACCCCGAGGTCAAGGCGCACGACCGGCGGGTGCTGGCCAAGCGCGCTGCCCGGGGCGGCGCCGAGGAGGGCGACGAGGAGCCCTCGGACGCCGCGCCGACCGACGGCCCCGCCCCCGCGGCGGACGACACCGAGGACGCCGACGAGGTGCAGGACGCCGCCCCGGCGGGTG
>NZ_BAAHCA010000326.1:0-4939 GCF_054776295.1 Streptomyces sparsus | reverse complement strand
ATGCCGCGGCGGCTCAGCGCGTGCCGCAGGTCTTCGTGTCTGGCCATGGTGGGTCTCCTGTCGGGTGCCGTGCGGGGGACGGTTCCGGGGTGACGCGGGCGGGTGGCGGGGCGGGACAGGTCGGCGGTCCGCGCCGACGGTCAGGGCTGAGGCCGGCTCGGCGCGGAGCCGGAGACGGGGCCGAGGGAGAGGTCGAGCAGCAGTTGCTTGACGTCGGTGGCGGCGACCGGGCCGTCGGCGATGCCGGGGAGCGAGCTGAGCAGCACCGGGCCGTCGTCGTGGTGGGCGGGCAGCCGTCCGTGGCTGCCGCGCACCGGGGCGGGGTCGAGCGGGACCACGGTCATCCGGTAGCGCATGCCGGCCTTCTTGCGGGCGAGTGCGGTGGCGGCGCGGAGCCGGACGTAGGGGTCGCGGGGGTCCATGAACAGCTCGGCCGGGTCGTAGCCGGGTTTGCGGTGGATCTCGACGAGCCGTGCGAAGTCCGGCGCCCGGTCGTCGTCGAGCCAGTAGTAGTAGGTGAACCAGGCGTCGGGGTCGGCGACGGCGACCAGCTCCCCCGCCCTGGCGTGGTCGAGGCCGTGCTCCTTCTTGCCCCGCTCGTCCAGCAGGCGGTCGATGCCCGGCAGGTCCTCCAGCGCGGCGCGGGTGGCGTCGAGGTCGCGGGGGTCGCGGACGTAGACGTGGGCGAGCTGGTGGTCGGCGACCGCGAAGGCCCGCGAGACGGTGGGGTCGAGGTACTCCATGCCGTCCTGGGTGTGCACCTCCAGCAGCCCGGCGCGGCGCAGCGCCCGGTTGATGTCGACGGGACGGTCGACCCGGGTGATGCCGTACTCGGACAGCGCGACGACGGGAACTCCCGCGGCCCGGGCCTCGTCGAGCAGTGGGGCGAGTTCGGCGTCGAGTGCGGCGGCGGCCGCGCGGGCGCGCGGGTCGTCGGGGCCGTGGCGCTGGAGGTCGTAGTCCAGGTGCGGGAGGTAGGCGAGGGTCAGGTCGGGCCGCCGGGTGTGCAGCAGGTGGCGGGTGGCGCCGATGATCCAGCTGGAGGACTTCAGGGCGGCGCGCGGGCCCCAGTAGCTGAACAGCGGGAACTCGCCGAGCAGGGAGGTCAGTTCGTCGTGCAGTGCGGGGGGACGGGTGTAGCAGTCCGGTTCCTTGCGGCCGTCGGCGTAGTAGACGGGCCGGGGCGTGACGGTCCAGTCGGTGTCGGCGCCCATGGCGTACCACCAGCAGATGTTGGCGACGGTGTAACCGGGGTGGCGGGCACGGGCGGCGTCCCAGATCTTCTCGCCGCCGACGAGCGCGTTGTGCTGCCGCCAGAGCAGTACCTCGCCGAGTTCCCTGAAGTACCAGCCGTTGCCCACGACGCCGTGTTCGGCCGGGGTGGCGCCGGTGAGCAGCGTGGACTGGACGGTGCAGGTGACGGCCGGCAGCACGGTGCGCAGCGGGACGTGGGTGCCGTGGGAGGCGAGGGCGGCGAGGCGCGGCATCGCGGTGAGCAGTCGCGGGGTGAGGCCGACGACGTCGATGACCAGCAGCGGTCGGGGACGGCCGGGCCCGGGTGGTCCCGCGGAGGGCACCGGTGCGCTGCCGGGCGCGGTTCCCGGGCGGGCTTCGGCGTCCGGAGTGGGGGCCGGGGTCATGGCAGCTCCTTCAGGCCGAGGTCCACCAGCAGGTCGCGGGCGAAGGCGAGTTCGGCGGCGATGCCGTCGGTGAGCTGGTCGCGGGTGCGGGGACGCAGTTCGGGTGGCAGTGCCTGCCAGGTGTAGGTCTCCACTTCGAGGTGGCGGGTGAGCGGGACCGGCCCGCCGACGAGGTGGTTGAGGCTGTCGCGCAGCACGTCGGTGGTGGCGGTGAGCGGCGGGGGCGGGGCGGTGTGCAGAGGGACGTGCAGGTGGACGCGCCAGGGCCCGGTGGTGGTGAGCGGCCGGACGGAGGCCCGGCCCTCCCCAGGCCCCGCCTCCCCAGTTCCTGCCTCCGCGGCTCCCGCCTCCGCGGCTCCCGCCCTCGTGGGGGCGGTGCCCAGGGCCTGGTCGAGGTCGTCGGTGCCGTGCACGCCGTCGGCGGTACGGGCCCGGGTCTGGTGCAGGAAGCGGGGTTCCACGTACTCGGCGAGGGCCGCCCGCTCGCGGGGGTCGTCCGGGTGCTGGGCGTGCAGGGCGGCGGAGAGCTGGGCCTTGACGAGGGGGACCCCGGCGGTGCGGAGCTGCCCGACGGCGGTCGCCGGGTCTTCGAACGCGGTGGCGAGGTGGCAGGTGTCGAGGCAGACGCCGATCCGCCGGGAGGGCGGCGCTTCCGGCCCGGTGAGGGCGGTGACGGCCTGCGCGGTGGTCTCCACGACGCAGCCGGGTTCGGGTTCGAGGCCCACCCGGATGTCACGGCCGGTGAGTTCGCGCAGGGCGTCGAGCCGGTGGGCGAGCGTGGTGAGGGCGGACGCGGAGCGGCGGCCGTGCTCGGCGCCGAAGCCGGTGCGCCAGCCGAGCGGCAGGGTCGAGATGCTGCCGTCCTGGACGTCGGCGGGCAGCAACGCGGCCAGCAGCCGGGCCAGTTCGGTGGTGTGCTCCAGGCGTTCGGGTTCCGTCCAGTCGGGGCGGTAGACGCGGTGCTTGACCCGTTCGTCGCCGAAACCGCGGTAGGGGAAGCCGTTGAGCGTGACGACTTCCAGGCCCCGCCCGTCGAGTGCGGCGCGCAGCGTGCGCAGTGCCGACGGGTCGGAGCCGAGTTCCCTGGCCGCGTCCCTGGCCAGCCACAGGCCGATGCCGAGCCGGTCGCGGCCGGTGCGGCGGCGCACCGGTTCGCAGTGGTCGCGGAGTTGGGCCAGGACACCGTCGAGGGTCTCGGCCGGGTGCACGTTGGTGCAGTAGGCGAGGTGCACGGTGGAGCCGTCGGGGTGGCGGAAGCGCATGGGTTCACTCCCCTCCGCGACGAAGCGAGTTGCCCTCGTGGGTCGCCGCGGGGGCCACCTCGGGGTGGAGGTCGAGGTCGAGTCGTCCGCTGAGCGAGTAGAAGGCGACGGGGTTGCGCCAGAGCACCTGGTCGACGTCGTCGTCGGTGAAACCGGCGCCGAGCATGGCCTCACCGACGCGGCGGGTGCTGAGCGGGTCGCTGTGTCCCCAGTCGGCGGCGGAGTTGACCAGGACGCGGTCGGTGCCGTGCAGGCGCAGCAGCGCCACCATGCGGTGCGGGTCCATCTTGGTGTCGGGGTAGACGGAGAAGCCGAGCCAGCAGCCGCTGTCGGCGGCGGGGCCGACGGTGGTCTCGTTGAGGTGGTCGAGCAGCGTGCGGTCGGCCGGCAGCGCGGACTCGCGGAGCACGTCGAGGGTCCGCCGCACGCCTGCGGCCTTGTCGCGGTGCGGGGTGTGGACGAGGGCGGGCAGGCTGTGGTCGGCGGCGAGTTGCAGCTGGGTGGCGAGCGCGGTGTCCTCCGCGGGGGTCATGGAGTCGTAGCCGATCTCGCCGACCGCGACGACCCCGTCCTTGTCGAGGTAGCGGGGCAGTTCGTCCAGGACCGGCCGGCAGCGCGGGTCGCCGGCCTCCTTGGGGTTGAGGGCGAGCGTGCAGTGGTGGCTGATGCCGTACTGGGCCGCGCGGAACGGTTCCCAGCCCAGCAGGGCGTCGAAGTAGTCGTAGAAGGAGCCCGGGGAGGTGCGGGGCTGGCCCAGCCAGAACGCCGGTTCGACGACGGCCCGTACCCCGGCGGCGTGCATGGCGGCGTAGTCGTCGGTGGTCCGCGAGGTCATGTGGATGTGCGGGTCGAAGATGCGCATCAGTGCTCCTCGGTGCCGGGCGGGCGGGGGGCTGCGGCGAGTCGGGCGGCGCGGTGCAGGTCGTCGGGCACGGGACGGCCCGCGGCGGTGCGTTCGCGGGCCTGGTCGTGGAGCATGCGGGCGAGTTCGGTGTCCCCGGCGGCGCGTTCGGCCAGCCGGTCGACGGCGGTCAGCGGCACGCCGGTGAAGAGGCACTTGAGTACCGCCTGCCGCCAGGCGGGGGCGGGCAGGTGCCGGGCGCCGTAGGGCCCGAGTGCGGCGGCGACCAGCCGCGGGTCGTTGGTGCGCAGTGCGTCCTCGACGAGCGGCAGCGCGCCCTCCCCGACGGGGAGGTACGGTAACGCGCCCAGTACGGCCAGGCGTTCGGCGGCGGTGCCGTGCTCGTAGAGGCGGGTGAGGGTTTCCGGGCCGGCGTGTGCGGCGTGCAGCAGCAGGACGCGGGCGTCGTGGGCGGCGGCACGTCCGCAGTGCCGGCCGGCCGCGGCGAAGTGGGCTTCCAGGCGCGGCGGGTCGTCGACCGCGGCGGTGAGCCACGCGGACGCCCGGGCGTCGAGCCGGCTGTGCAGGCGGGCCCGCAGGTCGGTCAGCACGCCGTCTCCTTGCCGGCGCGTCGTTCGGCCTCCCGGAGGAAGTGCAGGGATTCCGCGGCGAGTCGGGGGCCGGCGTGCGAGTCGCGGGGCAGTTCCACACCGACCAGGCCGCGGTAGCCGCTCTCCCGGAGCGCCGCGAGCACCGGCGGGAAGGTGATCTCGCCCTCGCCGAACGGCAGGTGCTCGTGCACGCCGCGCCGCATGTCCTCGATCTGGACGTGCCGCAGCCAGGGCGCGCTGTCGCGCACGCACTGCTCGGGCGGTTCGGGTTCCAGGCACTGGCAGTGGCCGATGTCGAGGGTGAGTCCGAGGGACGGGTGGTCGTCGAGTGCGGTGCGGAGGCGGTGGAATCCGGCGAGGTCGGCGAGCAGGTGGCCGGGTTCGGGTTCGACGGCGAGTGGTACCCCGGCGGCGTCGGCGGCGGTGAGCACCTCGGTGACGCCTTCGGTGAGGCGCTGCCAGCCCTCCGTTTCGCCGGTGCCGGGCGGTAGGACGCCGCTGAAGCAGTGCACGGCCCGGGCGCCGAGGTCGGCGGCTACGCGCACGGCGGTGTCCAGCAGCGCGGTGCGGGCGGCGCGGGCGTCC
>NZ_BAAHCA010000325.1:0-4945 GCF_054776295.1 Streptomyces sparsus | reverse complement strand
CGCGTGCGCACCGCCCGCGCCGCGCAGGTCGCCTCGGAGGCGCCCGACGGGCCGCCCTACGACGTCGTCTTCCTGGACCCGCCCTACGCCGTCTCCGACGGCGATCTTCGGGAGATTATCCTCACACTCCGCGTCCAGGGCTGGTTCTCCGCGGACGCGCTCGTCACCGTGGAGCGCGGCACCCGAGGCGGTGAATTCCGGTGGCCCGAAGGGTTCGAGGGGCTCCGGTCCCGTCGCTACGGCGAAGGAACGCTTTGGTACGGTCGCGCCGCCCCACCAGAAGTCACCGACGCGTCATGACCAGCTCGGAGAGCGAGGAAACGCCAGTGCGCCGTGCCGTTTGCCCGGGGTCCTTCGACCCCATCACCAACGGGCACCTCGACATCATCGGCCGAGCCTCCAAGCTCTACGACGTCGTGCACGTCGCGGTGATGATCAACAAGAGCAAGCAGGGCCTCTTCACCGTCGACGAGCGACTCGAGCTGATCAGGGAGGTCACCGCCGAGTACGGCAACATCGAGATCGAGGCGTTCCACGGTCTGCTGGTCGACTTCTGCAAGCAGCGCGACATCCCCGCCATCGTGAAGGGCCTGCGCGCGGTCAGCGACTTCGACTACGAGTTGCAGATGGCCCAGATGAACATCGGCCTCTCCGGTGTGGAGACGCTGTTCGTACCGACCAACCCCACGTACAGCTTTCTCTCCTCCAGCCTGGTCAAGGAAGTGGCGACCTGGGGCGGCGACGTCTCGCACCTGGTGCCGCCTTCGGTGCTGGGCGCGCTGACCGAGCGGCTCGCCCGGCCCTGACACCCGCCATCGGCTGTCGCTCCGGCAGGCGGTGGCCGTACAGTCGTCGCCGTGGACGTACAGCAGAGACTCGACGAGATCGTCGCGGCGGTCGAGAACGCCCGATCCATGCCCATGTCGGCCTCCTGCGTGGTGAACCGGGCGGAGCTGCTGGCCCTGCTCGGCGAGGTGCGCGAGGCGCTGCCGGGCTCGCTGGCTCAGGCGCGCGAGGTGCTCGGTGACCGTGAGCAGGTCGTCGCCGATGCGCAGGAGGAGGCCCAGCGGATCATCGCCGCCGCCCGGAGCGAGCGCGGATCGCTGGTCGCCGGCACGGAGATCGCTCGGCTCTCCCAGGAGGAGGCCGACCGGATCCTCGGTGACGCCCGCCGCGAGGCCGCGGAGATCCGCGCCGAGGCGGACGACTACGTCGATAGCAAGCTGGCCAACTTCGAGGTCGTGCTGAGCAAGACCATCGGCTCGGTGGACCGCGGCCGGGAGAAGCTGCTCGGTCGCGCTCCCGACGGCGACCAGGACGACCACGCCGACGACGCCCCCGACCGTCCGGCGGACCCCGCCGAACTGCGCGACCGGGCCGACGCCTACGTGGAGGCCCAGTTCCGGGCTTTCGAGGCGGTCCTGTCCAAGACCCTGGAGGCGGTCGGCCGCGGTCGCCAGAAGCTGACCGGCCACCGGCCCAGCGACGATCTGGGCGCCCACATGGCGGCCCAGGACGAGGCCGCCGGCATCAGCCACCAGCCGCGGGCGAGCGACGCCGAGTACCTCGCCGACCTCGCCGCGGGCGAGCCGTCCCCCCGGCCCACCCGTTCGCCGCAGCCGGCCGTGGACCCGTACGCCGTGCCGGCCGCCCGGCAGGCGGACGGGTACCCGCAGGAGCAGGCGGACGGATACCCGCAGGACTCGTACGGCGGGCAGGCGCAGCAGCCCTACCCGCAGGAGACGTACGGGCAGGACGCCTACGGTTACCAGCCCGCAGCGGCCGACCAGGACGCCTATCCGGCGGCCCCGCTGCAGGAGCCGTACGGCTACCCGCAGCAGCCCTACGCCGCCCAGGGCGGCTACGGCCAGGACCCGCAGGGCGGGGCGGTGCCCGGAGGCGGTCAGCAGGACTACGCCCGCCAGGAGTACGCGCCGCAGGGCTACGTCCAGCAGGACTATGCCGCGGACCCCTACGGGGCAGGCGGGTACGGCGGCCAGCAGGCCCCCGCGCCCGGCTACCCGCAGCAGGAGCAGCCGTATCCGCCGCAGGGCCCCTACCCGCCGCAGGGCGGCTACGACCAGGCGCCGGGCGGCCCCCCGCCGGGCGGTCAGCAGGCCGGTGCGCTGGACGAGACCAGCCTCTTCGACACCAGCATGATCGACCTGGACCAGCTGCGGCAGTACGAGCAGGGCCGGTAGCCGGGCTCTGCCCCGGCCCGGACCGAATTGGGCCGATCGGGACGTGTCCAGTATCCTGTCTGTTCGGCCGCGCGTACGTCCGCGCTGCCAGGCTGCCCGGAGACTTCGGCGTCGGCCCACTCGTACCGTAGAAAGCAGGAAGCTCTGAACGCCCCCCTGGATCACCGTGCCCCGCTCGTGTTCGACACACGTGAGCTGGGGCGGCGTCCAGGTGCGATGAAGAAGCTCTCCCGCACGGTCGAGGCGCCGAAGCATCTCGGCATCGAGGTCATCGGGGTGCCCGAGGGCGCACCGATGAAGCTGGACCTCCGACTGGAGTCGGTCATGGAAGGGGTGCTTGTCACAGGCACCGCCCGTGCACCGCTGACAGGGGAGTGCGTAAGGTGTCTGGAGCCGCTCGAGCAGGAGTGCGAGGCGGATTTCCAGGAGATGTTCTCCTACCCCGACGCCGACGACCGGAACCGCGCTGCGGCAGCCGGCGACGACGCCGAGGAAGAGGAAGAAGGTCTCTCCCTCGAGGGCGACCTGTTCGACCTCGAGCCGGTGCTGCGGGACGCGGTGGTGCTCTCACTGCCGATGAAGCCCGTGTGCCGGGAGGACTGCCCGGGGCTGTGTGCCGTGTGCGGCGCCCGGCTCGCGGACGACCCGGACCACCAGCACGACGACGCCGTCGACATCCGTTGGGCGGCACTGCAGGGACTCGCCGAAACCATCCAGGACGGCGAGAAGGACAACGTGAACGGCGCCGCTCCGGGTGCCGACGAGAAGCAGGAGAAGTAGCCGTGGCTGTTCCGAAGCGGAAGATGTCGCGCAGCAACACGCGCCACCGCCGGTCGCAGTGGAAGGCTGCGGTCCCCACCCTGGTGAAATGCGAGCGCTGCCAGGAGCCGAAGCAGCAGCACATCGCGTGCCCGAGCTGCGGCACCTACAACAAGCGTCAGGTCCTCGAGGTCTGATCGGCGGGTGACAGGCTCCATGTCAGACGCCAGCACGCCCAAGAAGGCTTCGGCGGACCTGGTGGATGCGGCCTCGTCCCACACGCTCCTGGAAGGGCGGCTCGGGTACCACCTCGAGTCCGCCCTTCTGGTGCGTGCGCTGACACACCGTTCCTACGCCTATGAGAACGGTGGGCTGCCCACCAACGAACGCCTGGAGTTCCTCGGGGACTCCGTTCTCGGTCTGGTCGTCACCGACACCCTCTACCGCACCCATCCGGACCTGCCCGAGGGGCAGTTGGCGAAGCTGCGTGCCGCAGTGGTCAACTCCCGGGCACTCGCCGAGGTCGCCCGCGGCCTCGAACTGGGTTCCTTCGTCCGGCTCGGCCGGGGCGAGGAAGGCACCGGAGGGCGGAACAAGGCGTCCATCCTCGCGGACACCCTGGAGGCGGTGATCGGTGCCGTCTACCTCGACCAGGGGCTTCCGGCAGCGGACGAGCTGATCCACCGGCTCTTCGACCCGCTGATCGAGAAGTCCTCCAGCCTCGGTGCCGGACTGGACTGGAAGACCAGCCTCCAGGAACTCACCGCGGCCGAGGGGCTGGGTGTTCCCGAGTACCTGGTCACCGAGACCGGCCCCGACCACGAGAAGACCTTCACGGCTGCTGCCCGCGTCGGTGGTGTCGCGTACGGCACCGGCACCGGCCGCAGCAAGAAGGAAGCAGAACAGCAGGCGGCCGAGACCGCCTGGCGGGGGATCCGCGCGGCCACCGAGGCCTCGGCCGAATCCGCCCGCTGACGCACGACCGCCGCCGCCCCGGTGTCCGACGGACCCTCCGCCGGACACCGGGGCGCTGTCGGCTCACGCCCTGGAGGAGTGCCGATGCCCGAGCTGCCCGAGGTCGAGGTCGTCCGGCGGGGACTGGACCGCTGGGTCAGCCGGCGTACCGTCGCCGCGGTCACCGTGCTGCACCCCCGCTCGGTCCGCCGCCACCTGGCGGGCGGTGCCGACTTCGCCGCGCGGCTGCCCGGCAGGACCGTCGGTACGCCGCTGCGCCGCGGCAAGTACCTGTGGCTGCCGCTCTCCGGTCCGGACGCCGCCGAGGACTTCGCCGTGCTCGCCCACCTCGGCATGAGCGGACAGCTGCTCGTGCAGCCGCCGGACGCCCCCGACGAGAAGCACCTGCGGGTCCGGGTCACCTTCGCCGACGGTGACGGCAGCGAGCTGCGCTTCGTCGACCAGCGCACCTTCGGCGGGCTGTCCCTGCACCCGCTCACCGAGGGCGGCCTGCCCGACGTCATCGCGCACATCGCCCGCGACCCGCTGGACCCGGAGTTCGACGAGACGGCCCTCCACGCCGCGCTGCGCCGCAAGCGGACCACCGTCAAGCGCGCCCTGCTCGACCAGTCGCTGATCAGCGGCGTCGGCAACATCTACGCCGACGAGGCGCTGTGGCGCGCTCGGCTGCACTACGAGCGGCCCACCGCCACGCTCACCGCGCCCCGGACCGCGGAGCTGCTCACCCACGTGCGGGACGTGATGAACGCGGCGCTCGCGGTGGGCGGCACCAGCTTCGACAGCCTGTACGTGAACGTCAACGGCCAGTCCGGCTACTTCGACCGCTCCCTCGACGCCTACGGGCGGGAGGGGGAGCCCTGCCGCCGCTGCGGCACCCCGATCCGCCGGCGCCCCTGGATGAACCGGTCCAGCTACTTCTGCCCGCGCTGCCAGCGCCCGCCCCGCCTCGGCTGAGAGCCGCCACCGCGTCCGCGCGGCGCCCGGCCCCACACGGCAGCGGGGGGGGGGGG
>NZ_BAAHCA010000324.1:0-4969 GCF_054776295.1 Streptomyces sparsus | reverse complement strand
GTGGCGACCAGCGGCGTCGGCGCCACCGGCCGCGCCCGTGCGTGGGCGCTGCGCCACCTCGACCGGCCGCTGACGTTGCGGGAGCTGGCCGCGCGGGAGGCGATGAGCGTGCGCACCTTCAACCGCAGGTTCCGCGAGGAGGTGGGGCTCACCCCGATGCGGTGGCTGGCGCAGCAGCGCGTGGAACGGGCCCGGGAA
Organism: Streptomyces sparsus; assembly: GCF_054776295.1. NCBI lineage: Bacteria > Bacillati > Actinomycetota > Actinomycetes > Kitasatosporales > Streptomycetaceae > Streptomyces > Streptomyces sparsus. Next base: position 4,771 of record NZ_BAAHCA010000324.1, on the reverse strand, counting down.
CTGCTGGAGACCAGTGGTCTGCCGGTGGACCGCATCGCGTCGGACACCGGGTTCGGCACCGGCGCCTCGCTGCGGCAGCACTTCCACGCCGCCCTGGGTGTCTCACCGCGCGCCTACCGCAGCACCTACCAGGGCCCGGTCGGCGCAAGCCCGGGGCGAACCGGCGGGGACGTGGCGCGGGGCGCCTGACGCGACGGACGGGCGGAACGCGGGGCTCGGGCCGCACGCGGACGGGAACCGGCCGGGGTGGCGGTGCGCTGCACGCCCCGAGCACGCATCGCGGACCGCCACCCGGCTCTCCGGCACTCGGGCTACGACTCTCCGACGGAGAGGTCCGGCACCGGACGACGACCCGCACTCGCCGAGGAACGCGGACGGGGAGCCCACAGCCCTCGACGTCCCCTCACGGCGAATCGCTCAGACCAGGGTGATCAAACGGACACCGCTCGTCAACACCTGGCCTGGGCTTTGGGCGTTAGACCCGATTTGTCCGCGCACGCGGGTGACCGACTCCGTGCATCGACAGCGGCTCCCGCACCGGCCCGCACTCGACCCGGTCCAGCTCGCACCAGATGCGCTTACCCTGCCCCTCGGGCTGCCAGCCCCACCGGTCGGCCAGCCCGTCGACGAGTTCGAGACCCCGCCCGCCCGTGTCGTTGCCACCGGCCTGACGCCGGCAGGGGCCCTTGCTGCTGGCGTCGGCCACCTCCACCCGGACGGCTCCGGGGACGTGCCGCTCCGGCAGCAGCATGCGCAGCACCGCCGGGCAACCGGCGTGCACCACCGCGTTCGTGACCAACTCCGAGATCAGCAGGATGAGCGTCTCGCCCAACTGACCGTCCGCACTGATCCCGGAACCGGCCAATCGGGACCGCGCCCATCGCCGGGCCCGTCCGACCTCCATCGGATCAGGCCCGATCTCGAGTTGCACCTGCAGCACCTGCACCGCTCACACCACCAAGACCGGCGGGACCATCACGGTACGTGATCCCGAAGTAACACAGCCTGATGGACAAGCTGTTGTGCGGACAAGCGCTTCAGGCATATTCCGGCGCAAAGGAGTAGGCGACCCGCATACTGTGCGACGCCGAAGACGCCGAGTCGAACGTCGCACCCCCGGGCGCCGGAGCCCCTCTACCTGTCGCATTCGACGGAGCGTACCCGAGCACCCGCGGGTAGCCCTCCGGTGATCAGTCACGAGCGTGCATCGACTGAAACCCAGGTCACGCTCCGAAGCGACCGCCTCACAGCTCGTCGAACAGTCGGACGCACCACAACAACACCACCCCGCTCTGTCACGGTGAGTGACCAGGAGGAACCGCGGGGCACGGAGGGCCCGCGGCACCGAGGCGCGGGTGGCGCGGAAGGGCGTGGTCAGTCGGCGCGGCGAACGGAACACGGAACTCCCATTTTCACTCGCTCCCCGTGCGTCGCAGAAAAACCCGCACGCGGTCTTGTCTGATTCCGTCACCTGGTTAGGATCTTGTCTCGGTCAGCGGGCGCCGGTCACCGATATCCGAACCGGCCGCCCGTGTTCGATGATTCGGGGATTCGTTGCGGCCGTGTGCACAGCTCTCGCCAGGTGTGCGCCACTTCGCGACACCGGACGCTCCGAGACCGGGCGTCGCACGGGAAAGCGGAATCCCGGCCACCGCGCACCCCGAATTCCCGCCGGGCGTCCTTTTCTTCCGGACGTGTTCTCCCGGCGTCCGCACCGCACCGCACCGGCAGTATCCGTCGCGCAAGCGGAAGGAAGAACAATGAAGTCGTCCGGAAGAGTCGTCTCGGCTCTCGCCCTTGTCACCGGCCTTGTCGCCGCCCTCGTCGCCGCGCTCCTCCTGCCCGGCACGGCCGTGGCAGCAGCCTCGACCCCCACCACCTCCCGGGCAGCCGTCGCCGCCGCTCCCACCGAGCCGAAGTACTTTCTCGGCGCGGGGTACGGCCCGTGGAACATCGCCGTGGAGGCCGCCTGGAACTCCGCCTACGCGGCAGCGGCGAACGAGGGTTACTCCTCCGGTAACTGCCGCAGAAGCGCGGGTCCTTCGGGCAACGAGATCAGCCAGGGGTACTACCAGGTGCTCGTGGAGATCCACTGCACTCCGCCGGTCACCGCCGACGGGCAGATCATCGGCGTGCATTCCGGGAAGTGCGTGGACGTCAAGGGCGGCGGTACGAAGGAAGGCACCCCGATCCAGCTCCACGACTGCAACGGAACCACCGCCCAGTCGTGGAAACTCCACGCGGACGGAACGATCCGCGCTCTGGGCAAGTGCATGGACGTGCAGTTCGCGCGAGTGGAGAACGGCACCCACGTCGGCCTCAACAACTGCCACGGCGCCGGCAACCAGCTCTGGGAACGGCTGCCGAACGGATTGCTGCGCAACACGCACTCCGGCCGTTGTCTCGACGCCCTCGACTGGGGGACGGGCAACGGCACCCGGCTGGGTATCTGGGACTGCGCCTCGCACCGCACCAACCAGCAGTGGCGGGGCTCGGCCATGACCGCCTGACCCGCGCACGGCACCCGCGCGGCCCGATGGCACGAGACGGCCCTGCCGGGTGCCGACGGGCGCCGACCGCGGGTGCCGTGGGTCTCAGCGGCACGGGACGCCGCCCTCCGCGACGCCCGCCGTGCCCATCGCTCCCCTGTCCGTCCGGAGCCGGACGCCGGGCCACTGCTGCCCGGTGCCGGCCCCGGACGCACCCGACCCGGCGGCGATCGTCTTGTCGAGGTACCGGAGCGGCACCCAGGCGAGCAGGAGCACGGCGGTCACGATCCAGGGCACCGGCCAGGTGCGGGCCGTCCAGTCGGGAGCGAGGGTGGCCTCGACGGCGCTGGCGGCCATGGCGAGAGCGAAGGTGCCGCACAGGGCGGTACCGACCGCGTCCGCCGACCGCGTCCAGCCGGAGAGGCCGGGCCGGAGGCCGGGGGTGACATGCGTGGACGTGGGCATGGAGATCCCTCGGGTACGTGGCGGGCGGGCCACGGCACGTCTGCGCACGTGGGGGTGGCCCGGGCTGGTCCGTTCCCCCTGCTAACGGCTCGCACCCGCTGAACACGGCGCCGATTCACACTCCGAACACAGGGCGCAAAAGCCGCGGGCGGCCCGCCGACCGCGCATGAGCCGCCGACCGGCACGGGCTGGGGAGCCGCACGGCCTCGGGAGCGGCACGGGCTCAGGAGCGGGAAGGCCTCAGGAGCGGCACCGGCTCAGCAGCGGGAAGGGCTCAGGGCACGAACGACGGGCTGGGGGCGCGAACGGCCTCAGGACGGGGGCGTGCGCGGGCGCGCGACGGCCGGCAGCAGGCAAGCCGTCGAGGCGGCTCAGGAAAGCTGCCCGGAGCGGACAGCGGACAGCGGTTGAGGAAGGGCGGCCGTCAGGCGGAGAGCGGGCGGGCGGCGCCGTCGGTGGCGGCGTCCAGGTCGGGGTAGCAGTCGAAGAGGCGGCGCACCCCCAGAGCGGCGAGCACCCGGTTCACGTGCGACCCGTCGACGGCTCCCTTGGCGGGCAGGATCAGCCGCAGCCGGCCCGCGCAGGAGTGCATCAGCCGCCGGGCGGCGATCAGTACACCGACGCCGCTGGAATCGCAGAACAGGACTTCGGAAAGATCGAGTACGACGCTGTGCCGCCCTTCGGCGACCGCCGCGTGCATGTGCTGCCGGACCGCCGGCGAGGTGACGAGGTCCATCTCCCCCGACACGCGCAGCACGGACCAGTCCCCGCGCGACTCCTCCATCACCTTCAATGACACGCGTTGAAGCCCTTCCCTCGTCCTACCGGAACCGTTGCTTCCCGTCTCGGCTGCCCCGCCGACCACGGTCAAAACGGTTTCCCCCTGCTCGAGCCTATGCCCAAGTCGACCGCAAACTCCCCTGAGATCCGGTCACACCCCCGTAACTCATCGACAGAATCGGGCATTACCGATTCAATTCGCACCGGGAGAGTCCGCGCACCGTGACGGGGCAACCACCATCCGCTGTCAACCCCGGGGGCGCACTTTGCCGCAAAGGGGCGCATCGGGCCAGCCCTTCGCACTACATTCGAGGAAGGAAGAGGGCTGGGGGCCGGGACGATGGGGCATGACACACCACCTCGCTGGGACCGCAAGATGCAGCAGCGGCTGACGCGTGGGGAGGCGGCGGCACTGGGTGAGCTGTACGACCGCTTCGCCTCGCTCGTGCACGGCCTCGCCCACCGGGTGCTGGACGACGAGGACGCCGCCGACCGGGTCACCCGGGACGTCTTCGCCTACGTCTGGGAGCATCCGGAGGCCTACGAGCCCAAGGAGGGTTCGATGCGGTCGTGGATAGCGGCCGTCGCGCACCGGCTGGCGGTCCAGCGGCTGCGGCGCAGCCATGACGGCAGCGCGGGGTCGGCGGAATCGCTGGAGGAGCAGGTGCGGGCCGCCTCCGTCGCGGCGCGCGCCGACTACATCAGGACGTCCATGCCGGCCTCACTGCGGGCCGCCCTGGAGTTGGCGTACATACAGCGCCAGGACTACCGCCAGGCCGCCGAGCACCTGGGCGTCACCGAGGACGAGGCAAGGCGTCGGCTCCGGTTGGGGCTCCAGATGCTGTCCACCGCGACAAAGGGCACCCTGCCGCCCATGGGGCGCGCGGGGCTCGGAGGTCAGCAGTGAACGACCCGCAACTTCCCGGCCGCTCCCCCGAGGACGGGCCCGTGCGCCGGCCGCGCATACCGCCGCCGCGTACGGCGGGGGACGACCATCCGCCGGCGGCGAGGCGGCCGGGTGTGCCGCTCCCCCGGCA
>NZ_BAAHCA010000323.1:0-4992 GCF_054776295.1 Streptomyces sparsus | reverse complement strand
GCCGGGCCACGGCCTGCGGCCGGCCCGGGGGCGTCCCCCGGGGTCAGCGCACGACCAGGAAGTCCTCGCTGGTCCGCGGCGGGCGGGGAGGTGGAGGGGCGGCCGGATGCCCCACGGCCACCGCGCCCATCGGGTCCCAGTCGTCGGGCAGCTCCAGCACCCGCCGGACCACGTCCCGGCAGAACATCGTCGAGGACACCCACGCCGAACCGAGGTGTTCACCGGCCAGCGCGACCAGCAGGTTCTGCACGCCCGCGCCCGCGGCGACCACGAACATCTCCCGTTCGGCCGTGCTGCGCCGCGCGTCAGGGTAGTGGTGCGCGCCTTCCGCGACCAGGCACGGCACGACCAGGTACGGCGCCCGCCGCAGCACGTCCCCGCGCCGCACGCGCCGGGTGACGCTCTCCTCGGAGCGGCCGTCCGCCCGCAGGTCCGCGATCCAGGCGTCTCGCATGGCGTCGAGCAGCCGTACCCGGCTGTCCGGCGACTCCAGCAGGACGAAGCGCCACGGTGTGGTGTGGTGCGGGGCGGGCGCGGTGACGGCGAGGGCGACCGCACGGCGGACGGCCGCCGGGTCCACCGGCTCGTCGGTGAAGTCGCGGACCGTGCGACGCAGCGACACCGCCTCGCGGACGGCCTCGGAGGTGCCCAGCCGGAACATGTCCTGTGCGGCGGGCCGGACCAGGATCCGGGCGCCCTCGTCCCCGGCGGCCACCGACCCGGGGTCGGGAACGGTGGAGGCGTCCGGCGGGGCCTCCTCGTCGAGGCCGAGCACGTGCTGCGGCAGACCGCGCAGCACGGCCACCGGCATGCCGTCCGCCTTGCCCTTCACCAGTTCACCCGCACCGGCCAGTTCGTCGGCGACGGCGGTGACGGTGACACCGAGCGGGTTGCCGTGCGCGTCGGTGCTGCCCCGCAGGTCCTGCACCACGCGCACCCCGGCCGCGCCGATCGCGACGTCCGTCTGCCCGATGCGCCAGGGCCGCCCGAAGGTGTCCGTGACGACCACGCCGACCTCGACGCCGAGCAGTTCCCGGATGCCGTCCCGCAGCCGTCGGGCGGAGGCGTCCGGGTCCTCGGGCAGCAGCAGGACGGTGCCCTGCGGGGTGTTCGAGGCGTCGACGCCCGCCGCCGCCATCACGAACCCGTGCCGGCTCTCGACGATGCGGGCCGGTCCGCGGCGGGCCACCGTGCGGACCGTCTCGGCGTCGATGGCGGCCTCCCGGTCGGTCGCCCGCACCGACCGGCCCTCGGCCTTGCTGACGATCTTGGAGGTGACCAGCAGCACGTCGCCGTGCGCCAGCCCGGGCATGCCGCTGCCGGTCGCGGCGTCCGCGACCAGCTGCGCCAGGTCGTCGCCCGACCGGACCTCGGGTATGCCCGGCAGCGCCCACACCTGGTACGACGGCGCCGGGTCCGGTTCGCTCACGACCGCACTTCTTCCGCGAGGGCGAGTGCCGCGGCGGCCATCTCCGTGGTGGCGTCCAGGTCGGTCATCATCAGCGGCACCGCGCGGCAGCGGATGCCGGCGGCCTCCACGGCGTCCACGGCGGACGCGTCCACGGTGTCCACCAGCCAGCCGTCCAGCAGCCCGGAACCGTAGTGCTGGGCGACGGCCGTCGCGGTGGTCTCCACGCCGATGGCGGCGAGCATCCTGTCGGCCATGCCCCGGACCGGGGCGTCACCGACGATGGGGGAGAGGCCGACCACCGGCACACCGGCGTCGGCGATGGCCTCGCGGATGCCGGGCACCGCGAGGATCGTGCCGACACTGACCACCGGGTTGGAGGGCGGGAAGAGAACGACGTCGGCGCCGGCGATCGCGTCCAGCACGCCGGGCGCGGGCTCGGCCTGCTCGGCGCCCACCGGCACCACGGCGTGCCCCTCGACGTCGATGCGCAGCCGCACCCAGTACTCCTGGAAGTGCACGGCCTTCCGGCTGCCGTCCTCGGTGTCGACGAGGACGTGCGTCTCGACCCGGTCGTCGGTCATCGGCAGCAGCCGCACGCCGGGCTGCCAGCGTCGGCACAGCGCCTCGGTGACCGCGCTCAGCGGATAGCCCGCGCCGATCATCTGGGTGCGCACGATGTGGGTGGCGAAGTCGCGGTCGCCCAGCCCGAACCACTCCGGCCCCACACCGTAGGCCGCCAGTTCCTCCTTGACCGTGAACGTCTCGTCGGCGCGGCCCCAGCCCTGCTCCTGGTGGATGCCGCCGCCGAGCGTGTACATCACGGTGTCGAGGTCGGGGCAGACCTTCAGCCCGAACAGATGGATGTCGTCACCCGTGTTGCCGATGACGGTGATGTCCGCCTCCGGGACGGCCTGTCGCAGGCCGCGCAGGAAACGGGCACCGCCGATGCCGCCGGCCAGAACCACAATGCGCTGCATGCGGCACAGTCTGTCAGCCGGTGGTGACGCCCGGGGCGGCGGGCGAGGGCAGCGGCGCGCCCGGCTCGGCGAGCGGGGTGGCGCCGTGGGTGTCGTGCATCGGCATCGTGGTGAGGCCGGGCGAGTAGACGTGCAGGCTGACGGCCGGTTCCAGGGTGTCGTTGACGATCTCGTGCGCGTAGCCGGGGCCGAAGACCCGCTGCGAGCCGGTCGCCAGCTCGCGGCTCGTCGCCGCCGTACGTTCGGTCAGGCGGCCCTGGAGCACGGTGAGTACGCCGGAGGAGGCGCCGTGGTCGTGCAGGCCGCTGCGCTGCCCGGGCACCCAGCTCAGCAGCCACACCTCGTAGCCGGGGCCGGTGCGCAGCCGGTGGTACCAGCGGGTGGTGGCGTCGTAGCGGACCAGCGGGGCCCAGGAGTCGCGGTCGGCCGCGACGGCTCGGGCGAGCCCGGCGAAGCCGGAGACCGTCGACGGGTGCGCGGGCGCGGGCGGCAGCAGGTGGGGGATGGCGAGCAGATCGCCGGCGATCTCGACGTCGCTGTTCACAGGTGGTGTCCCTAGCGGCAGTGGGTGGCTGTGCTGATGGGGGAGCGCGGCGGGAGGCACCCGGAGGGGCGCCTCAAAGCTCGACGCGGAGGTCCCTCCGGAGCGAGGCGCCCGAGAGCGGGCTCAGCGCGGGGAGGGGGCGTCTCTCAACGGAGTCAGGAGGCGTGCCTCAACAACAGCAACAGCGACAGTCGACCTGGGCAGCGCGAACGGACCCGCGGACGCGGGTCGGGCTGGGCGCAGGAGTCACTGGCATGGGACCAGAAGAGCGTGCCGAACCGCCTGCTGTCAACCGGATGTCCCGTTTGGCGGCATTGGTTCACCCCTTTCAGCTGGTTGGCGCGACCAGAGGTTTGCTTGCGCGGAACCCGGATACCAGGCGCAGCAACCGTATCGGCGACCGCCGTTGTGCTTCCGTGATCGTTCTGTGATCAAGTTCGCATCGGAGTGCGAGGCGCAACGCGGGTGGTGGGCGGTGGCGTCTGAGGCATTGAGGACGTCGATCGGCCGCTTCGCGGGTGCGGTGTTCGTTGTCATAGTTTGTGGCGATATGAACACTTACTGCGATGCCTTGGTTCCGCAGAGTGAATAACGGACCCAATAGCAGATCTCGGCTTGACTGCCACGGATCGGCGCACTTGTAATTTCACTCGTGTCGTTCAGCACTGATCGATAACGGTGGCATCACGGGGACATAAAGACCGACGAGGGGCGCGCACATGACCGAGCTGTTCCAGCAACTGCTGGTCGAAGAGGCGGAAGAAGAGTTCGGCTGGCAGGAGCGCGCACTGTGCGCCCAGACCGATCCCGAGTCCTTCTTCCCTGAGAAGGGTGGCTCGACCCGCGAGGCGAAGAAGGTCTGCCTCGCCTGCGAGGTCCGCTCCGAATGCCTTGAATACGCACTCGCCAACGACGAACGCTTCGGCATCTGGGGCGGCCTCTCGGAACGCGAACGCCGCCGGCTCAAGAAAGCCGCCATCTGACCCTCCCCGTCCCCGGAGGCAGTCGAGGCCGCGTCGGAGCCGGGATCGTCCCGCCCGGTGACGGCGGCGGGGGCCCGCCCGGACGGGCCCCCACACAGCCGGTCAAACCAGTCGAACCGCCCGGACCGCTCGAAGCAGCGCGGTAGCGGGCGGTCTGGCCGGTCCGGGGCGCGGCGGCGGCAGACCCCATTAGTGTGGGGCACCGTCCAGGACGCACCGCGTCCTCCGCACCCACTGACCGGGGCCCGTAGCTCGATGTCCGTGCACAGCCACTCGGCGGCCCAGTACGAACAGGCCGCTCCCGAGTTCCCGAAGCACGTCGTTACCGCCGTGCTCGTCTCCCACGACGGAGAGCGCTGGCTCCCCGACGCATTGGCCGGACTGGTCGGCCAGGTCCGCCCGGCGCAGGACGTCATCGCCGCCGACACCGGCAGCGCCGACGCCTCCGCCCAGCTCGTCACCGACCCGCTCGGCGCCGACCGCGTCCTCCACCTCGCCCGCCGCACCGGCTTCGGCACCGCCGTCGCCGAGGCAGCCCGCACCGCGCCGGTCCTCGGCCCGGACGAACTGCCCTACCTGAAACGGCCCAGCGGCTGGGACCCGGTGACCAGGAGCTGGCACGACGACGCCTACGACCTGCCCGAACTGCCGCACGGCGAACCCGTGCACTGGCTGTGGCTGCTGCACGACGACAGCGCCGCCGAACCCGAGGCACTGCTCGAACTGCTGCGGGTCGCCGACGGCAGCCCCTCCGCCGCGATCGTCGGCCCCAAGCTGCGCAGTTGGTACAACACCCGCCAACTGCTGGAGACCGGCGTCTCCATCGCCAACAGCGGCCGCCGCTGGACGGGCCTGGACCGCCGCGAACAGGACCAGGGCCAGCACGACCAGGTCCGCCAGGTCCTCTCGGTCTCCAGCGCCGGCATGCTCATCCGCCGCGACGTCTTCGAGGAACTCGGCGGCTTCGACCGCCGGTTGCCGCTGATGCGCGACGACGTCGACCTGTGCTGGCGGGCCTAGGCGGCCGGCCACCGTGTGCTCGTGGCCCCCGCCGCCGCGCTGCGGCACGCCGAGGCC
>NZ_BAAHCA010000322.1:0-5010 GCF_054776295.1 Streptomyces sparsus | reverse complement strand
TGCGGTGGTGCTCGTCGACACCCGCCGGATGAGCGACTCCTGGTACGCGATCGACGTCGTCCCCGGCGGCCGGCACCACCGACTGCATGGTCTTGGCCATGTGCCGGTTGTCCTTCCCTGTTCTTTCCGAGAGATCCGCGCCGTCGCTTACTTCCAGTCCTTCAGGATCTTGCGGTAGGCGTCACCGGTCTGCTCGGCGGCCTCCTCGGGCGAGGACTTGCCGGAGAGGACCTCCTGCTGGGCGACCTTGATCGGCTCGAAGAGGGAGTTGCCCTCGGCGATCCAGGGGCGCTGCACCGCCTTGTCGACGGCGGGCTTGAAGAACTCGACCATCTCGTTGGTCTTGACCGAGTCGATCTCGTACACCGACTTGCGCGTCGGGAGCAGGCTGAGCTCCTCGGTGGTGCGCTGCTGGACCTCGGCGGAGCTCATGTACTTGGCGAACTCGTAGGAGGCGTCGAGGTTGTCGGAACCGGCGTAGACGGAGAGGTTCCAACCGCCCTGCGGCGCGCCCTGGGCCTTGCTGCCGGCCGGGACCGCGGCGACGCCGAGGTTGGACTTGTCCTTGAACTCCTTGCCCGCCAGGGAGTCCTCGATGGCCCAGGGGCCGTTGATCATCATGGCCGCGTCGCCGTTCTTGAACGCGGTCTGGCCGTTGTCCCAGCCGTCGGTGAGGTCGGTGATGGCGGCCTTGGAGTCGACCAGGTCCTTCATCGTGGCGAACGCCTCGACACCGGCGGGCTCGTCGATGGTGACCTTCTTGGCGTCGGCGTCGAGCATGTCGCCGCCCTCGCCGTAGAGGTAGGGCAGGAACCAGTAGGGGTCGTCGCCGCGGAGGTAGAGCGAGGTCGCGCCGGTCTTGTCCTTGACCTTCGGGGCGTCCTTCTTGAGCTGCTCCAGCGACTCGGGGACCTCGACGCCGGCCTCTTCGAGGATGCGCTTGTTGTAGAAGAGCGCGAGGGTGTCGGTGACCTGCGGGACCGCGTAGGTCTTGCCGTCGAACTGGGTGCTGCCCCAGGCCGACTCGAGGTAGTCGTCCTTGTCGTCGACCGCGGCGGTGTCGTCGAGCGGCGCGAGGTAGCCCAGGTTGGCGAAGTCGGCGACCCACGCGACCTCGGTGCGCATCACATCGGGGGCACCGGAGTTGCCGCCGGCGGCGTTCTTGAACTTGTTGTTGGCCTCGCCGAAGTCGACGCTGACGTGCTTGACCGTGACGTCCGGGTGCTTCTTGGTGAAGTCCTCGGCGATCTTCTTGTAGACGCCCTTCTCGGCCTCGTTCGAGGTGTCCCAGAAGGTGACGGTGCCGGAGAGCTTGCCGGAGCCGCTGTCCTTCTTCTCCTCCTCGCCGTCACTGCCGCCGCAAGCCGTTGCCGCAAGCGCAAGCGCCGCAACCAGTGCGGTGGTCCCTATGCCACGCCGCATGATGAAGTCCTCCATGGGTTGTTCGCCCGATTTGAGGGAGTACCTGACGTGTCCCTCACGGGCCGCGCCGTCGCGGCGCCGGGCTGTCGAGGAACGTAACAGGGACACAATCGTTCCGAAAGACCTTGCCGCAAATTTCTGCAAGTGAGCTTGCGAGAACTTCCGCAAGAGGTTTCAACGCTGCTACGTTCCTCGCACTCACCGCAAGGCAGCAAGGAGAAACCGAATGCGACGTGGCATATCGGGCATATTGGCGTCCACCGTGGTGGCGGTGTCGGTCTCCCTGGGAGCCTCCGCCTGCGGAACCGGGAGCGGGAGCAAGGACCCCTCCGAGGTCACCGGCAGCGTCACCTGGTGGGACACCTCCGGCAGCGCCGAGGCGCCGTTCTTCAACCAGCTGGTCGGCGCCTTCGAGAAGAAGCACCCGAACATCGACGTGACCTACGTCAACGTCGACTTCTTCGAGGCCCAGGGCAGGTACCTGGACGCGGTCCGCTCCGGGAGCGGCGTACCGGACGTGCTCCGGGCCGACGTCGGCTGGATGGCCGGCCTGGTCGAGGACGGGCACCTCGCCGACCTCACCGGAACGCCCGCCTTCGCCGGTGAGGACGACTTCCTGGAGACCACCACCTCCAGCGTCACCCACGACGACCGCAGGTACGGAGTGCCGCAGGTCACCGACCCGCTGGCGCTGCTCTACAACAAGCGGCTGTTCGAGGAGGCCGGCGTCAGCCGGGTCCCCACGAACTGGAAGGAGCTCAGGAGCGCCGCGCTCACCGTGAAGGCGGAGACCGGCGCCGACGGGCTCGCGCTCAACACGGACGCCTACTTCTCCCTGCCCTTCCTGCACGGCGAGGAGAGCGACCTGATCGACCCGGACGTCTCCACCATCTCCATCGCCGGGCCCGACGCGGTGAAGGGCGTCTCCACCGCCGCCGACCTGGTCTCCTCCGGGGCCGCGCGCAAGCCCCCCGCGAAGGACGCCTACGGCGCCATGCAGTCCGCCTTCAAGCGGGGCGAGGTCGCCATGATCATCAACGGCCCCTGGGCCACCTCCGACATCTTCGACGGCACCGAGTTCGAGGACCGCGGCAACCTCGGTATCGCCCCCGTGCCCGCCGGCTCCACCGGTACCGCCGGCTCCCCCACCGGAGGCCACAACCTGGTCGTCTCCCAGGCGTCGGAGGACCTGGAGGCCGCCCAGCTGTTCGTCGGCTTCATGACCGCGTCCGAACAGCAGGAGAGCGCGGCCGTCGAACTGGGCCTGCTGCCCACCCGCAAGACCGCGTACTCGAAGCGGGTGCTCTCCGACCCGGTGCGCAACTCCTTCTACTTCGCGCACACCAAGTCCGTGCCCCGGCTCTCCGTGCCCGAGAGCGCCGAGCTGTTCGCCGCCTACGAACCGCACTGGACGGCGATCCTGCGCGGCGAGGAGACCGCGCGGGACGGCCTGACCGCGACCGCCGAGCAGTGGAAGGCGGAGCTGCTGCCCGGGTACCGCATCGAGCGCTGAGCCGCGCGCGGTAGGCAGTGCGCCACACGACCGGTACAGTCCATTTCCGTGACCGCACGGCTAGCTGACATCGCAGCCCAGGCGGGGGTCAGCGAAGCAACGGTCAGCCGCGTCCTGAACGGCAAGCCCGGAGTCGCCGCTGCCACCCGCGAGTCCGTCCTTGCCGCCCTCGACCTGCTGGGCTACGAACGTCCGCCCCGGCTGCGGCAGCGCAGCGCCGGACTGGTCGGCCTGATCACACCGGAGCTGGAGAACCCGATATTCCCCGCCTTCGCCCAGGTCATCGCCCAGGCGCTGACCCGGCAGGGCTACACCCCGGTGCTCGCCACCCAGACCCCGGGCGGCTCCACCGAGGACGAGCTGACCGAGATGCTCGTCGAACGCGGCGTCGCCGGCATCATCTACGTCTCCGGACTGCACGCCGACACCACGGCCGACATGCAGCGCTACGAGAAGCTGCGCGGCCAGGGTGTGCCGTTCGTGCTGATAAACGGCTTCTCGCCGAAGGTGCGGGCCCCCTTCGTCTCACCCGACGACCGGGCCGCGATGCGACTGGCGGTGACCCACCTGGTCTCGCTCGGCCACGAGCGCGTCGGCCTGGCACTGGGACCGGCGCGGTTCGTGCCCGTGCAGCGCAAGATCGAGGGCTTCGTGACGACACTGGGCGAGCAGCTCGGGCTTTCCGCGGAACAGGCCCACCTCTTCGTCCAGCACTCCCTGTACACCCTGGAGGGCGGCCAGGCCGCCGCGACGGCGCTGCTCGAACGCGGCTGCACGGCCGTGGTCTGCGCCAGCGACATGATGGCGCTGGGCGCGATCCGGGCGGCGCGGCAGCGCGGCATGGGCGTACCGGACGACGTCTCGGTCATCGGCTTCGACGACTCACCGCTGATCGCCTTCACCGATCCGCCGCTCACCACGATCCGGCAGCCCGTCACCGCCATGGGACAGGCCGCGGTACGCGCCCTGCTGGAGGAGGTCGGGGGGACGCCGACGCCGCACAGCGAGTTCGTCTTCCTGCCCGAACTGGTGGTTCGCGGGTCCACCGCCTCCGCCCTCCAGAGCAACGGCCGTCGGGGGCGGGCGTAGGTCGAGCGGAGGAGGCGGCCCGCCGAAGACCCACCCGGAGGATGATCGGCCGGGCCGGGGCGTCTGGCAGACTGACCCGTCATGGGGGCTCCGACCAGACGACCTGAGGATGACAACCGGGTGGCCACAGCAACGCCGTTGCACGAACGCGAGGCGGACATTCCCGCCCGCCGGCCGCTGGCACGGCGTACGCGGGGTCCGCGCCGTCCGCGCATCCTGTTCGAGATCGGTCTGATCGCGGTCAGTTACTGGGTGTACTCGCTCATCCGCAACGCCGTGCCCGAGCACGAGACCCACGCCATGCGCAACGCGCACTGGATCTGGGACGTGGAGAGGTCACTGGGGCTAGCCTTCGAGCACACCGTCAACCACGCCGTGAACTCGGTGACCTGGCTGATCGTGGCGATGAACTACTACTACGCGACGCTGCACTTCGTCGTGACGATCGGCATCCTGGTCTGGCTCTACCGCCGCCAGGCCGGGCGGTACGCGGCAGCCCGGACTGCGCTGTTCTCCACCACCGGCGTCGCGCTGCTCGGCTACTACTTCTTCCCACTCGCCCCGCCCCGGCTGATGACCGGCGGTGACTTCGTCGACACGGTCGTGGTGCACGGCACCTGGGGATCGATGGCCTCGGGAAACATGGCCAACGTCTCCAACCAGTACGCCGCGATGCCGTCGATGCACATCGGCTGGTCCGCCTGGTGCGGTGTCATCCTCGTGCTGCTCGCCCGACCGCTGTGGGTGAAGGCGCTGGGCGTGCTCTACCCGCTGCTCACGCTGGTCGTGATCGTGGCCACCGCCAACCACTTCTGGCTGGACGCCGTCGGCGGGCTGCTCTGCCTGGCCTTCGGCTTCACGGTGGCGTACTGCTGGTACGGCGACCACCTCCCCCGGCTCCCGCGCGGTTCCCTCCCCGCCCCGCGCCGACGCCCCGCCGCCCCCTCGGGACCCGGCTCCGAGGCCGAGGCCGAGACGGCCCCGCG
>NZ_BAAHCA010000321.1:0-5015 GCF_054776295.1 Streptomyces sparsus | reverse complement strand
CCAGCCCGCCGACTGGCCCGAGCTGGTCGCGGCGGCCCGCGCGGCAGAAGCCGAGGGCACGCTGAAGGTCGCCGGCATCTGGTCGCACTTCGCGTGCGCCGACGAGCCGGGCCACCCCTCGATCGCCGCGCAGCTCACCGCCTTCCACGACGCCCTCGCCACCGCCGAGCGGGCCGGCCTGACGCCGGAGGTGCGGCACCTGGCCAACTCGCCCGCCACCCTCACCCTGCCCGCCTCGCACTTCGACCTGGTCCGGCCCGGTGTGTCGGTGTACGGGCTGTCGCCGTCCCCGGAGGTGGGGGTGCCCGCCGACTTCGGACTGCGGCCGGCGATGACGCTCACGGCCGGTCTGGCCCACGTCAAGGACGTGCCGGGTGGCCACGGCGTGTCCTACGGCCACTCCTACACCACACCGGGCCCGACCACGCTGGCCCTGGTGCCGGCCGGGTACGCGGACGGCATTCCCCGGCACGCCTCGAACGCCGGACCGGTCCTCGTCGCGGGCAAGCTGCGCACGGTCGCCGGCCGGATCGCCATGGACCAGTTCGTCGTCGACCTCGGTGGGGACCGGGCCGAGGCGGGCGACGAGGCGGTGCTGTTCGGCCCCGGCGACCGGGGTGAACCCACCGCGGAGGACTGGGCGCGTGCGGCGGGCACCATCGGATACGAGATCATCACTCGGGTCGGTCCCCGGGTACCGCGGCTGTATGCGGGGGAGTAAGCGGCAGAAGCGGAGAACGGACGCGTGACGGGAGACGGCTGGGCACGCCGGGCGGGTGTCGCCGGTGCGGCGCTGGGTGTGGTGGCGGCCGGGGTCGCCGTCGAGCGGCTGACCGTGCAGCGGTCGGTGCGCCGCAAGGCCAAACTGGCGCTGGACGCCACCGGCCCGTACGGCACGCTGCGCGGCACCGAGGGCGTCGCGATCGCCGACGACGGCACCGAACTGCACTACGAGGTCGACGAACCCACCGCGCAGCCGGAGCGCAAGCGCCGCTTCCGCCGCGCCGGGCCGCCCCCCACGGTGGTGTTCAGCCACGGCTACTGCCTCACCCAGGACTCCTGGCACTTCCAGCGGGAGGCCCTGCGTGAGCTGGGCACGGTCCGAGCCGTCTACTGGGACCAGCGCAGCCACGGCCGGTCCGAGCGCGGACGGGCCCAGTCGGACGGCGCGCGCGGCGCGGTGCCCGTGAGCATCGAACGGCTCGGCTGCGACCTCAAGGCGGTGCTCGACGCGGCGGCGCCCGAGGGCCCGGTCCTGCTGGTCGGCCACTCCATGGGCGGCATGACGATGATGGCGCTCGCCGCGCAGTTCCCCGACTGGGTCGCCGAACGGGCGGCCGGTGCCGCTTTCGTCGCCACCTCGGCGGGCGGCCTGGGCGAGGTGACGTACGGCCTTCCGGCGTCCGGCATGCGGGCCCTGCGCCGATTCGTGCCGGGCGTGCTCCAGACGCTCGCGGCACACTCCGCGCTCGTCGAGCGCGGCCGTGCCGCCACCGCCGACCTGCTGGCCGGCCTGGTCAAGCACTACTCCTTCGGAAGCCCGCGCACGGTGGACCCGGCCGTCGCCCGGTTCGCCGAGCGTCTGATCGAGGCCACCCCGATCGACGTGGTCGCCGAGTTCTACCCCGCGTTCCACGGCCACGAGAAGACCGAGGCGCTGCCCGCCTTCAGCGACTGCGCCTCGCTCGTCATCGCGGGCGACAAGGACCAGCTCACCCCGCACGCGCACAGCGAGGGCATCGCGTCCCTGCTGCCGGACGCCACGCTGGAGATCGTGCCCGACACCGGCCACCTGCTGATGCTGGAGCGCCCCGAGCTGCTCAACGACCGTCTGCGCGGCCTGATGGAACGTGCCTTCGCACCGCCGAACCGCCGCCAGGCCCGCCCGACACCGCGCTGACGGCACGGGCGGCCGGTCGGAGCCCGGTCGGTTCCGGTGGCGTCCGTGCGGGCCCACACCGGGCCGGGGCGCCGGGCCGGGGCGTCCGCGCGGCCCGTGCCGCAGCCCTTAGCATCAACACCATGCACACCCGGATCACCGTCGCGACACCAGAACAGATGCAGGAACTGGGTCGGCAGCTGGCCGCCGAACTGCGCCCCGGGGACCTCGTCCTGCTCAGCGGGGAGCTGGGAGCCGGCAAGACGACACTGGCGCGCGGCCTCGGGGAGGGCCTGGGCGTGCGCGGCGCGGTCACCTCGCCGACCTTCGTCATCGCCCGGGTGCACCCCTCGCTGAGCGGCGGCCCGGCCCTCGTCCACGTGGACGCCTACCGGCTGAGCGGGGGGCTGGACGAGATGGAGGACCTCGACCTGGACGTGTCCCTGCCGGAGTCGGTGGTGGTCGTCGAGTGGGGCGAGGGCAAGGTCGAGGAGCTGTCCGACGACCGGCTGCACGTCGTGATCGAGCGGGCCATGGGCGCCGACGCCGAACACGCCGAGGCCGGGGGCGCGGACGAGCGCACGGTGACGCTGAGCGGCGTCGGCAGCCGCTGGGACGCGGCGGACCTCACCGCCCTCGTGTGAGGCGTCACCCGCGTGAGGCGTCGCCCGGGCGCGGTGCGGCCCGGGTGCGGCGTCCCCCGTGCGGGTGGCTGCCACCAAGTGTCCCGACATGCTGTCGGCAAAATCTTGCGTGCGTGGTGCACCCCGTGTTCCCATGGGAGCCGGGGTCGGTTAGGTACGCCTAACCCAGAGGTGTGAGGAGGGACCATGCCGCAGCAGACACACACGTCGCCGCCCGCATGCCCGCCGTTCGCCCAGCTGCTCGCGTCCTGCGCGGCGGCCGAAGCGGTGTCCACCCCGCCGGAGACGGCCGACGCGCTGCCGGGACGATCCGTCCGCCGGCCGTCACCCCTCCCGGCCGAGGGCACGCCGCGCAGCGAGCACGTTCCGGGCCGGACGGACACGGCCACCCCGGACGCCGCCTGAGGCACCGGGCCAGGGCCCGACAAGCCCGACCCCCGGAGCCGAGCCGCTCCCGGGCGGGGCCGTCCCTCGTCCTTCGGGGGCCTATCAGCCGTCGTCCTTGTCCGAGGTGCGCGCCTCTCCCGGGTGCACGGCCTTCGCCTGCACGGCGTGCGTCAACGTCATCAGCAGCAGGCCGCCCGCCAGGTTGCCGGCACCCGCCAGCGCGATGTTCGCGCCCACGTCGCCGTAGCCGACCGCGTCACCGAGCCACACGCCGAAGAGCAGGTGCAGCGCGGACACCACCACGTGGTCGAACGGTCCGAGCGCGAGAAAGAAGCCGGCCACGTACGCCAGGACGATGCGGCTGCCGGTCGAGTCGACGGCGTGGAGCAGGTAGGAGAGCAGCGTCAGCAGCGTGCCCGCGGCGACGCCCCTGGTGAAGGTCGCCAGGCTGCTCTTGCCGGAGATCTCCTCGGCCACTTCCACCAGGCTCTGGTGGGCGCCGGCCGGGAGCGTGCCCTCCACTGTGAAGATCGCCGCCATGATCGCCCCGCCCACGAGGTTGAGCAGCAGCACCACGATCCACAACCTGCCGAGCGCGCTCCACGCCGAGCCGTGGCGGCGGTCGAGCGCCGCGGCGACCGGATCGAAGAAGTTCTCGGTGAACAGCTCCGAGCGTCCGATCACCACGAAGACCAGCCCGATGCCGAAGGCGAGCGCGCCGGCCAGCTTTCCCACGCCGGTGCCCAGGTCCGGGGCGACCAGTTCCGTCGCCATTCCCAACGCCACGATGCCGAACACGATCGTGACACCGGCGATGAACCCGGTCGACGCCTTCTCCAGCAGCGGCATGGAGAGCCGGCGCTCGCCCTCGCCCTTGGCCCGCTCGTAGATGTCGCGGGGATCCGGAGCGCTCGTCACGCAGTACCGCCTCGTGAGCCGGAACGGGCCCGCTTGAGGAAGACGAGGGAGACGGCGGCGAGCAGCACCAGGACGACGCCCGTCACCACGTCGTTGACGCGCGCCGCGTCGGCCCGGTAGGTGTCGCCGTAACCGAACACGAACGGAGCGGCGGCGAGCGCCACCCCGGCCACCAGCACCAGCACGTCGGACAGCGGCCCGCGTGGACGCACGAGGCGCGCGACGGCCACCAGGAACACGACGATTCCGATGATCATCTCCATCAGGTGCGCGTCGACGGCCGGAGCGGTGAACGGATAGCCGATGATCCATGCTCCGACGAACAGCCAGACCCCCACGAGCAGCAGGAGCAGGCTGACGACGGTGTTCCTCAGCCCGCCGAGCAGTTCACGCTGCTCGGGGCCGGCGGTGGCGGGCGGCCGGTTGTGGGTCATTCTTGCCTCCTGGATACTCGCGGCGGATCACCGCCGGCGGTTCAGCGGCTGGGGCTCGGGCCCTCGGCGGGGATGCGGGCCGGGATGTTGAACGTCACCGGCCCCGCGTCCTCGAAGCGCACCGTGAACTCGACGAAGTCGCCGCCCCGCACGGTCCTGCGCAGGTCCCGCAGGACCAGGTGGGTGTCGCCCCGTTCGAGCTGGCGGAGCCGGTCGGGCGGGAGCGGCACGCCGTCCGTGAGCCGCTCGCCGTCGCCGTCCACGATCTCCACGGAAGCGGCAGCCGGGGTGGTCGCGCTCACCAGCCGGTCCGGCTCCGATCCCTCGTTGTACAGCCACATGTGGGCCGGTACGTCGTCGCCCTTCCGCCACGGTTTCTCGGGGGTGTCCGCGAGGTGGGCGCCGCGGATCAGCACCTCCCCGACGCGGGTGTTCTGGTAGGGGGACTCGAACTCCCGGGGGTCGAAGTCGTCCTCGGAACCGCAGCCGCTCGCCAGTACGACGGCGCACACTGCCGCGGCGACGGCCGAGCGCCTCACATGGGCCAGACGTCCAGGTGCCACGTTCTTCCCCTCACATGCTCCGGAGCGCGGAAGCGACCGTTCCCGCGTGCAGGCCGGGTTGCCCCCGACACGTGAGGCAAACAGCCGCCACCGCCGCCCACCCGGCCGGCCACCCGGACGGCGGCGGGGACGCAGGGCGTGGCGGACGACGGGCGGCGGGGAAGCAGGGCGTGGCGCCGTGGGCGCCGGG
>NZ_BAAHCA010000320.1:0-5034 GCF_054776295.1 Streptomyces sparsus | reverse complement strand
GGCGGCCACCGTCTCGCCGAGCCGCTGATGGTCGGACGCCAGGCCGAGGTGCAGCGACGGGTACAGGGACCGCACCCGGGCCGCCTCGGCTTCGGGTGGGGCCTCCCCGCCGGCCTCGCAGAGCGCGTCCGCCGCCGCGAGTGCCCGCCGGTTCCACCGCAACGCCGCCTCCGCGTCGTCCTGGGTGGCGGCCAGGTAGTGGGCGACGGCACATCGATGGAAGGTTTCGCCACCACACCCGACGCTGCCTCCACGCCCCTGTTCCAGCTCCTCCCACAGCGCGGTGAGCCGGTTGCGGGCCTCCTCGCGGTCACCGCCCCGGTGCAGGATGACCGCCTGACCGAGCCGGGTGGTGATCGTGTCCTCGGCTGACTGCTCGGCCACGGCGCTCCTCCTGCGTGCACTGCTGCGGTGGGTTCCGACGCTAACCCGGCGCCGCACGTTCACCGCTGAGGCGCACTCACTCCGCCAGGTTCGGCAGCCGCCAGTCGATGGGAGTGTGGCCCTGCGCCGCGACGGCCTCGTTGATGCGGCTGAACGGCCGGGAGCCGAGGAACAGCCGGGCCGACAGCGGGGAGGGGTGCGCGCCCTCGACCACCGCGTGCCGCTCGGTGTCGATGAGCCGCAGCTTCTTGCGGGCGTAGTTGCCCCACAGCACGAACACCGCCGGATCGGGTCGGTCCGAGACCGCCCGGATCACCGCGTCGGTGAACCGCTCCCAGCCCTTGTTCTTGTGCGAGTTGGCCTCCCCGGCCCGCACGGTGAGCACCGCGTTGAGCAGCAGCACACCCTGCTCCGCCCACGGCAGCAGCGAACCGTTGTCGGGCACCGGGTGGCCCAGGTCGTCGCGGAGTTCCTTGAAGATGTTGCGCAGCGACGGCGGCACCCGCACCCCGGGCCGCACCGAGAAGCACAGACCGTGGCCCTGGCCTTCGCCGTGGTAGGGGTCCTGGCCCAGGACCAGGACCTTCACCCGGTCGAAGGGGGTGGCCTCCAGCGCCGCGAAGACCGACTCCCGCGGTGGGTAGACCGGGCCGCGCTCCCGCTCGCCCTCGACGAACTCGGTGAGTTCCTTGAAGTAGGGCTGGTGCAGTTCCTCGCCGAGGACTTCCTGCCAGGAGTCGGGCAGCATGCCGTACACGTCGTACCTCCGGGGGCGTTTCACGGATGACCGGCCGCCGGCGACCTCCGTCGTCGACGACCGGTCACAACGTACCGGCGGGCACTGACAGCGGTGCTACCAGCTGGACTTCCGGTGCAGCTCCCACATCCGCATGATGGTCGACGCGTCGATCGCCCACTCCACGCCGGCGATCTCCTCGTGCGCGGCGATGTACACGCGGCCCTGCCACAGCGGAATCAGCCGGGCGTCGTCGGCGAGGATGCGCTGGGCCTCCTTGAGCGAGGTGCCCGCGGCGGCGCGGTCGCTCTGCTGACGGGACGCGGGCAGCAGCGTGCCGGTCAGCTCGGCGTCCTCGTAGGGAATGCCCAGGGCGTTGTGCTTGCCCACGAACGGCCCGATGTAGTTGTCGGCGTCGGGGAAGTCGGGGAACCAGCCGCGCCCGAACACCGGGTACTCGCCCTTCTGGTAGGCCTCCTGGAACTCGTTCCACTCCCGGCCCTCGATCTTGACGCTGAAGAGCCCGGAGCCGTTGAGCTGCCGCCTGATCTCCTCGAACTCCGCCTTGGTGGTGGCGCCGTACCGGTCCGTGGTGTACCAGAGGGTGAGCTTCACGGGCTCGGTGATGCCGGCCTCGGTCAGGATCGCCTTCGCCTTGCGCTGGCTCGGCTCGCCGTACTCGTCGTAGAACGCGCTGGTGTGTCCGGTGATGCCGCCGGGCACCATCGAGTAGAGCGGCTCGGCGGTGCGCCGGTAGACCTCGCGGACGAGCGCCTTGCGGTCGATGAGCTGCGCGACGGCCTCGCGGACGGCCGGGTCCTCGACCGAGGGGTCCTCCGGATTGAAGACGAGGTAGCGGATCTCGGTGCCCGTCGCCTCGTTCAGCTTGATCTTGGAGTCCTTGGTCTGGGAGTCCTCCAGGCCGATGATCTGCTCCGGCGTGAGGCCGCGGAAGCTGAGGTCGACGTCCCCGTCCTCGATCGCCTTGACCAACCGCGCCGAGTCCTTGAAGTACCGGATGCTGACCGCGTCGTTCTTCAGCTTCGCGGCGCCGCGGTACTCCTCGTTCTTGGTCAGGTCGGCCTTCTCGCCCGCCTCGTAGGCGGCCAGCTTGTAGGGCCCGGAACCGGCGATGTCGTTCGCGTCGCGCAGTTTGTCCGCCGGGTAGACCTCAGGGTCGACGATGGAGGCCGCCGGGGTGGCCAGTACCAGCGGGAAGGTCGCGTTCGGCTTCTTCAGGTGGAAGACGATCGTGTCGTCGCCGCTGGTCTCGACACGGTCCAGGCTCTCCAGCAACTGCGCCGGGCCGGTGGGCGCGTTGATCTTGAGCGTGCGCTCCAGGGAGAACTTGACCGCTGCCGCGTCGAGCCGGTTCCCGTTGGAGAACTTCAGGCCCTCCTTCAGCGTGCAGCGGTAGACCTGGCTGGCGTTGTCGGTGAAACCGCAGTTCTTCGCGGCGTCGGGTTCGGGCGTACCGCTGGAGTTGGGGAAGTTCAGCAGCGACTGGTAGATGTTGCGGTACAGCTCCCAGGAGCCGTCCCAGGCACCGGCGGGGTCGAGCACGCTGGGCGCGCTGGTCGTACCCACCACTATGGCCTCGTCGGCGTCGTCGCCGCCCCCGGTCAGCGAGCCGCATCCGGCGACCACTGCCACGGCGGACACCACCGCGATGCTCCTCAGAAGCCTTATCCGGCTGAACACGTGCACGCTCCTCGATCGGCGGGGGCCACTGCTGACGCGCTGCGGGAAGTCGGATTTCGGGCCTGGCGGAATTCCCGCCGATATCGGACCGCCACACTCAGCACATCGGTGCCACGAGCGGGCCCCACAGGCCTACGACTCGCAGACCTTATCGCAGCACTTGGCCTGAGCTTCATGGACAGCTCAACCGCCTGTCAATCATCTGCGGCTTCCAGTACGGCACCAACTTCACGCGGCGGACGCGAATCGTCCGCGACCAGCGCTTATCCCCCCGACGGACGGAGGCGACCCGCCCGACCGGTCACCCCTCCCCCACCGGTACCCGCCCAGGTCCCGGCGCGGTGCCGCACCCGGTGGCGGACCCCGGGACGCGCAAGCGGGCACCGACGGGTGAGTCGGTGCCCGCTTGCGCGCGCTGTCCGCGAGTGGCGGTGACGTGGCCGTCCCGGTGTCCGGCAGCCGTGCCGCCGGCGGGCGCGTCCCCGCCCGGTCAGGCCACGCCGGCGTTGAGGAACAGGCCTCCGTCGACGACCAGCGTCTGACCGGTCACCCATCCCGCTTCGTCCGAGGTGAGGAAGGCCGCCGCGCCCCCGATGTCCTCGGGCACGCCCAGCCGCCCGAGCGGGTACCCCTTGACCGCTTCCTCCTCGCGTCCTTCGTAGAGCGCCGCGGCGAACTTCGTCTTCACCACCGCCGGGGCGATGGCGTTGACCCGCACCCCCGGCGACAGCTCATGTGCCAACTGGAGGGTCAGGTTGACCATCGCGGCCTTGCTGATGCCGTAGGCGCCGACGAACGGCGACGCCGACAGCCCGGCCACGGAGGCGATGTTGACGACCGTGCCACCGTGCTCGCGCTGCCACGCGGCCCAGGTCAGCTGGGCGAAGCCGAGCGCGGAGAGCACGTTCATCTCGAAGACCTTGCGGGCGACGGCGAGGTCGAGCTCCACGATCGGGCCGAACACCGGGTTGGTGCCGGCGTTGTTCACCAGGTGGTCGAGGCGGCCCCAGGCCGCCATCACGCGGTTCACCACGTCGGCGCGGTGCGCCTCGTCGTGGGCCTTGCCTGCGACGCCCATGGCCCGGTCGGCGCCGAGCTTGTCGACGGCCTCCTTCAGCGAGTCCTCGCTGCGGCCGGTGATGCACACCCGGTCGCCGCGGGCGACCAGGGCCTCCGCGATGCCGAAGCCGATGCCGCGGCTGCCGCCGGTGACGAGTGCGACCCGCCCACTGTCCTTGACTGTCATGTTGTTCTCTTCCCTCAGTCGAGCGGTCCGCCGGCCACGTACAGGACCTGGCCGGACACGAAGCCGGTGGCGTCGGCGGTGAAGTAGGCGATGGCGCCCGCCACGTCCTCCGGCCGGCCGACCCGCTGGACCGGGATCTGGCTGGCGGCGGCCGTCTGGAAGTCCTCGAAGTCCATGCCGACCCGGGCGGCCGTCTGCGCGGTCATGTCGGTGGCGATGAAACCGGGCGCGACGGCGTTGGCGGTGATGGAGAACTTGCCCAGTTCCTTCGCCAGCGTCTTCGTCAGCCCCTGGAGGCCCGCCTTCGCCGCGGAGTAGTTGGCCTGGCCCCGGTTGCCCAGCGCCGAACTCGACGAGAGGTTGACGATGCGGCCGAAACCGGCGTCGACCATGTGCTTCTGGCAGGCACGCGACATCAGGAACGCGCCCCGCAGGTGCACGTTCATGACCGTGTCCCAGTCGCCCTCGCTCATCTTGAACAGGAGGTTGTCGCGGAGCACGCCGGCGTTGTTGACCAGGATGGTCGGGGCACCGAGCTCCTCGGCGACCCGGGCGACCGCGGCCGCCACCTGCTCGGCTTCGGACACGTCGCAGCCGACGGCGAGCGCCCGGCCGCCCGCCGCGGTGATCTTCTCGACGGTCTCCTTGCAGGCCGCCTCGTCGAGGTCGAGCACGGCGACGGCACGGCCTTCCTCGGCCAGCCGCAAGGCGGTGGCCGCCCCGATACCTCGGGCCCCGCCCGTCACGATCGCGACGCGCTGCTCGGTGGTGGACATGCTGGTTCTCCTCGCCCTCGAGTGGTGAGCAACCGCTTAGTAGCTACGGCAGACGTGACGCTAGAAGCCAGGCCGACGGCTGTCAACGTCGCCTCCGCCTCCCGAGGGGCACGGCAGCCCGAAACGCACCGGCGCGGACCGGCCCGGTGGGCGCCCAGGGGCCCGGGGGCGCGCCCACCGGGGACGGGCCG
>NZ_BAAHCA010000319.1:0-5048 GCF_054776295.1 Streptomyces sparsus | reverse complement strand
GCCGGCCGCCGCGACCAGGGCCGCCCGGGCTGCCGCCGTGACCGGGGAGGACGCCAGGGTCAGTCGGGCGGCACGGGCGGACAGGCGTACCACTCGCGCGGTGCGGGCGGCGCGGTCGGCGGTGTAGCGGGCGGTGGCTTCGATGACGTCGGTGTGCGGCGCGCAGTGGTGGCCGAGGACGACGGCGTCCTCGATGGCCTGGTTGCCGCCCTGTCCGAGGTTGGGGGCCATGGGGTGCGCCGCGTCACCCAGCAGCACGGTGCGGCAGCGGTGGAGTGCGGGCAGGGGCGCGGCCAGCGTGTGCACGTCGTGGCGGAGGACGTCGGCCGGCTCGGTGGCGGCGAGGATCGCGGGGACCGGGTGGTGCCAGTTCCCGAAGCGGCGCAGCAGCTCGGCGTGCTCGCGGTCCGGCGCCCGGTCGCCGGCTGGTGCGGTAGCCGCGGCGTAGGCGTAGACCCGTCCGTCGGCGAGCGGATGGCTGCCCCACAGGCGGCCCGTGCCCCATGTCTCGTGCGGGGCGAACGGCGTCGCCGGGGCGGGAGCCAGCATGCGCCAGGTGGTGAACCCGGCGTACCGGGTGCCGGGGTGGGAGGGGAAAAGCGCACGGCGCACCCCCGACCGCAGACCGTCCGCGCCGACGACGAGGTCCGCCTCCCGTTCACCGGCCGCGGTCTCCACCAGGGCCGGCCGGTCGGCGCCTCCCGGGTCGAGCAGCGTCACGGGGTCGGCGGTGCGGACCGAGCCGGCGGGCAGCAGGGCGGCGGGCAACTCCCACACGCCCCAGCGGGCGGACGCCTCGAGATAGGTGGTGATGCCGACAAGGGGAGCGGACACGGGTACCTCCGGATCAGTCGCGTTCCAACTCTGCCTCGGCCTCCGCCAGTGCGGCGAACTCCTCCTCGGGAGCCGCGGCCACCAGGCGGTGCCGGGAGTAGAAGGTGAAGTAGCAGATCGCCACCAGGTACAGCAGGAACGCGATGCCGGCCGCCCTGGGGTCCACCAGGAAGGTCGCCACCACGGCCGTGCAGGCCAGGACGAAGGCGACGGACGAGGTCAGCAGGCCGCCCGGGGTCCGGTAGGGGCGGTGCAGGCCGGGCTCCCGGCGGCGCAGCACGATGTGCGAGAGCGACATCAGCACGTAGGAGACGGCCGCCCCGAACACCGCGATGTTGAGCATCAGGGCGCCGTCCCCGGTGGCCGCGGCCAGCGAGAAGCCGATCGCGCCCGGAACCAGCAGGCCCAGGTAGGGCGCCTTGCGGCGACTGGTCAGGGACAGGAAGCGCGGCAGGTAGCCGGCCCGGGACAGGGCGAAGAGCTGCCGTGAGCCGGCGTAGATCAGGGAGAAGAACGACGCCACCAGACCGGCCAGCCCGGCGTAGTTCACGAACCTGCTGAGCGTCGTGGGATCTCCGCCGGTGGCTGTCTGGAGGGCGGTGACCAGCGGGTTGTCGGCGTCCTTGATGGCGTCCGAGCCGGCCGCCCCGGCAGCCGGCAGCAGGGTGAGCAGAGCCAGCAGCACCAGGATGCCGATGGCCAGCCCCATCGCCTTGGGCAGGGTCCGGACCGGGTCGCGGGTCTCCTCGGCGGCCAGCGGCACACCCTCGATGCCGAGGAAGAACCACATGCCGAAGGGGAACGCAGCCCAGATGCCCAGCAGGCCGTACGGCAGCCAGGAGTTGGCGCCGAGCGCGCCGGAGTCCACCTCGATGTCGGTGAGGGAGGCGGCGTCGAAATGGGTGAGTGCGCCGGCGGAGAAGACGAGCAGCGCGATCACGGCGATGGCCGTGACCACGAAGCTGAACCGCAGCGCCTCACCCACGCCCCACAGGTGCACACCGATGAAGATGACGAAGCAGGCGAGGTAGACCGGCCACCCGGACTCCAGCCCGAACAGGCCGAGCGACTCGACGTAACCGCCGATGAACACGGAGATGGCGGCCGGCGCCAGGATGTACTCGATGAGGATCGCGGTGCCGGTGAGGAAACCGCCCCAGGTGCCCAGCGCCCGGCGGGCGAAGCCGTAGCCGCCGCCCGCGGTGGGCAGCACCGAGGACAGTTCGGCCAGCGAGAAGACCAGGCAGGCGTACATCACGCCCATCAGCACGGTCGCGACGGCCAGCCCGCCGAATCCGCCCTCCGCGAGGCCGAAGTTCCAGCCCGCGTAGTCGCCGGAGACGACGTAGGCGACCCCGAGCCCGGTCAGCAGCAGCCACCCCGCGGTGCCGCGGCGCAGCGTGCGCCGCCGCAGATAGCTGTCGGCACCCGTCCCACCGGGGCCGTCGGGCCCGGGCGGACTCGGCACAGTGGAAGTGGGTACGTCGGTTCCCTCGGCCATGAGCTGCTCCCGCAGGACGGAGACCATTGGTGTGGAGCCATACCTTTGTGTGCGGCAGTACCCGAGCGCAACCCCCGTGCGTGAAACCGGCGTGAACGCAGTCGAGTCGCGCAGTCGTGCGGTCGCCCGCTCGTCCAGCCGCGCCGGCGGGTGCCGGGGCGCGCTGCCGGTCGGTTCTCCGGGGCGGTGGGGGGCGGTGCCGGTCAGGACAGGAACCCGCGAAGCAGCGCGGCCGTCCCGGCGCAGTGCTCCCTGGCCACCTCCCGGGCGCCGTCGGCGTCCCCCTCCAGCACGGCCTCGACGACGGCCGCGTGCTGCTGCTGGGCGTGCTCCAGATTGCGGACCAGCAGCGGGATGCAGTCCAGCAGGTCGTTGATCCGGGCGCGCACGCCGGCGTACTGGGCGCTCAGGGTGGGGGAGCCGGACAGTTCGGCCAGGGTGAGGTGGAAGAGGGTGTCCTGCCGCCGGTAGTCCTCGGGTGCGGCGTCGCCGGTGGCGTCCAGCGCGGCACGCAGCCGTGCCACCTCCGGAGCGGACAGGTCGCGTGCCGCGCACAGCCCGGACGCGCCCGTCTCCAGCACCTCGCGGAAGAGCAGCGCGTCCTCCACGTCGGCCGGATCGGCCCGGTCCCGCAGCTGCCGCAGGGAGGCCGAGGGGTCGGGGCGGGGCAGGACGAACGTGCCGCCGTACCGGCCCCGCCGGCTCTCCACCAGGTTCTGGTCGGCGAGCACCCGCAGCACCGCGCGCAGCGTGACCCGGCTGATGCCCAGCCGGTCGGCGAGGTCGCGTTCGGCCGGCAGCCGCTCCCCGGCGGGCACCAGGCCCAGCCGGATCACCTGGAGTATCTGCTCCAGCGCCTCCTCGAACCCGCTGCCGGCCCGCACCGGCCGCAGCACCGGCGACAGCCGGTCGTCGCGCCCGCCAGCCCGATCAGCCCGCCCGCCGTCGAGCGCACCGGTCCCGTCCGCCGGGCCCCTGCCGCCCGTCGTCCCGGTCCCGTCCGTCGTGCCGGGGCGGTCGCTCCCGGTGGGCCCGTCCGTCATCCGTGTCGACTCCCTCGCCACTCTTCCCATTCAATGGTCCTTCCCACTACCTTAAGGCGTCCGGCGGCTCGCAGAGGAGGCCCTTGGTGGCAGATCGCACGGCACACGCACCGGCAGACCGCACACCCCCGCTCAGCGTCGGCGAACTCCGCCGCCTGGTCGACATCGGCGACATCGACACGGTGGTCCTCGCCTTCACCGACATGCAGGGACGCCTCCAGGGCAAGCGCTTCGCCGCTCGCCACTTCCTGGACGACGTACTCCAGAACGGCACCGAAGGATGCAACTACCTGCTCGCCGTGGACGTCGACCTCAACACCGTCGACGGGTACGCCATGGCGTCCTGGGAACGCGGCTACGGCGACTTCGCCATGCTCGGCGACACCGCGACGCTGCGCCGCACGCCGTGGAACCCCGGCACCGCACTGCTCACGGCGGACCTCGCCTGGCACGACGGCTCCCCGGTCGCGGCCTCGCCGCGCCAGATCCTGCGGCGGCAGCTCGACCGGCTCGCCGAGCACGGCTGGCGCGCCTACGCGGGCACCGAGCTGGAGTTCATGGTGTTCCGGGACAGCTACGAGAGCGCCTGGAACGGCGGCTACCGCGGCCTGACCCCCGTCAACCAGTACAACGTCGACTACTCGGTGCTCGGCACCGGACGGGTCGAGCCCCTGCTGCGCCGGATCCGCAACGAGATGGGCGCTGCCGGCATGGTCGTCGAGTCGGCGAAGGGGGAGTGCAACCTCGGCCAGCACGAGATCACCTTCCGCTACGACGACGCCCTCACCACCTGCGACCAGCACTCGGTGTACAAGACCGGCGCGAAGGAGATCGCCGCCCAGGAGGGCCAGGCGCTCACCTTCATGGCCAAGTACGACGAACGCGAGGGCAACTCCTGCCACATCCACCTCTCGCTGCTCGACCAGGACGACGCCCCGGTGTTCGCCGACGACACCGCACCGCACGGCATGTCCGCGACGATGCGGCACTTCCTCGCCGGACAGCTCGCCGCGCTGCGTGAGTTCACCCTGCTCCACGCGCCGAACGTCAACTCCTACAAGCGCTTCCGCCCCGGCTCCTTCGCGCCCGTCGCGGTCGCCTGGGGGCCGGACAACCGGACCTGCGCGTACCGCGTCATCGGGCACGGCCGCGCCCACCGCATGGAGAACCGGCTGCCCGGCGGGGACGTCAACCCCTACCTGGCGGTGGCCGGCATGATCGCCGCCGGGCTGCACGGCGTGGAGCAGCGGCTCGAACTGCCCGAGCCCTGCACCGGAAACGCCTACACCGGCGACACCCAGCGGGTGCCGAGCACCCTGCGCGACGCCGCCGACCTGTGGCGGGACAGCGCCCTGGCCCGCGCCGCCTTCGGCGACGAGGTCGTGGACCACTACCACCACGCGGCCCGCACCGAACTCGACGCCTACGACACCGCCGTGACCGACTGGGAGCGCTACCGCTCCTTCGAGCGCATGTAAGGACCGCCCGCCGTGCCCACTCACCCCCACCCCGCAGACCTCACCGACCCCGCAGCGCCCACCCATCCCGTCGAGCACCAGGTCCTCAACCCGGCCACCGAGGAGCACCTGGCCACCGTGCCCGGCCTCACCCCGCAGGACGTGGACGCCGTCGTCCGCCGGGCCGCCGCGGCGCAGCCCCGCTGGGCGGCG
>NZ_BAAHCA010000318.1:0-5049 GCF_054776295.1 Streptomyces sparsus | reverse complement strand
TGGCGCCGGCCGCGGGAGGTGGGGCGCCCCGGCGCCCGGGGCGAGGCGCCACGTGCCACCGGAGCCCACCCGGTCCGAGTTGCGACGTCCGGCGTCCTCGGAACGCTGTCGCCGGACGGTGGCGGCGGTTGGGGACATGCGCATGTACGCGGACCGGCACGTCGGAGCCGGGCGCTCGGTAATGATCGCGCACGGCATGGCCCGGTCAGGGGTGAACGCGAAGATTCCATGACCCGCGGAACGACGCGGCGGAAGCCGGGCAGCGGCGGATCTACGGACAGGCGCGGTGCTCGAACGCCCCGGCGGCGGCACCGGGGTCAGCTGCGGGTGTGTTGCTGGCCGTGGTCGGCGGCGTAGGCGGCGAAGACCTCCAGCGGTGGTGCCTGGCGGTGGAGGAAGTCCTCGTCCAGGACGGCGGCGAGGTCCTGCAGCGCGTCGGCGAGCATGGCTGCGCCGAACCGCAGGTCGCGGTCGGGTGATCGCTGCCCGGTGAGGGCGAGTTCGGCCGCGTAGCCGATCATCGCGGCCAGCGAGGAGCCGTCCTCGTCGTCGTGGAAGTAGTAGGTGATGCTCTGCTGCTTGAAGTCGACGCGGGCCTCGAGGATCTGGGCCGCCAGTTCCGTCAACTGGGCGGCTGCCACGCCCGGTCCCTGGCGGCCTGCGGAGCGCGTCGCTCGGCGCAGCGAGGCGAGGCGCAGGGCGAGCGCCCGCCGCCGGTTCAGGGCCGGGTAGATCTGGGACACCCAGGACACGAAGGCCGTCAGCAGGGCGAACCCGACCAGGGCCTGGAGGGGAACGGCGATGCGGAGCCAGCCATCGGTCGGCACGATGTCACCGAATCCGAGCGTGGCGAGCGTGACGAGCGAGAAGTAGAGGCTGTCCAGCAGGTGCGAGCGCTGTTCGGGCCAGAGGCCAGGCGAGAAACTGAGGGCTCCGGGCATGTGCGGCCAGTAGATCAGGGCCCAGCCCACGACGACGAGCACGGTCCACATCAGCACGACCACGACCATCGCCAGCGGTCCGATCAGTGAGGCGAACCGCCTGCGGGAGTCGATGCGGTGGGACAGGAGCCAGAGCCCCTTCACCACCGTGCTGCTGAGGCTGCCCCAGCCGTAGGGGTGCCACAGGGTGTGGAACACGTCCCGCAACGCCAGTAGGACCAGCCCCGCTCCCAGCGCGGTGATGAGCCAGCCCATTGTGAGAACCCCCTTGAGTAGACGTACCTACGGGGCTGGCGGCGCTGTTCCGCGACCAGCCGCGACTGGAACGCGTACCTCCCTTCGCCCGGCCGAAACGCGACGGCCCCGGACCGGCCCCGGCGCCCGCGAGCAGCCGCACCGTCCGCCGGGAGGCGAGCGGCCGCCTCCCGCGTGGGACCCCCTGGCTGTCCGTTCCGTCTCGGGCGGGGCGGTCCTGAGGGGCGACGGCGACAAGGGCCTGCCAAGAGGCCACCCGGAGGCTGGGCGGTCCCGCACGCCTGTCTGCGGGGCTGGGGGCCGATGCCCGCGGTACGGCTTCGACGAGGGACGGGGACGCCAGACCATGGAGTGGACGGGCCGGACAAGCCGGACGTGTCAGCCCGTCACCGCAGCCGCAGGCAGCGCCGCAGCGGCAACCGCAGTCACCGCCGTGGTCGTTGCCCACGGTGACGGGCAGTGCCGGGACGCAGGCGGGGCGTCGGTGGCGGACAGTGACACCTTCGTCCGTGCGCTCTACGAGCAGCACGGCCCGCTGCTCCTGCGGTTCGCCACCAGGCTGCTCGGGGGTGACTGGCACCGGGCGGAGGACGTCGTCCAGGAAGCCGCGGTGCGGGCGTGGCGGAACGAGGAGCGGTTCGGTGCCGCACCGGACGGTCTGCGTCCGTGGCTGTTCACCGTGGTGCGCAACCTCGTGATCGACGACCACCGGGCCCGGCAGGCGAGGCCCGTCGAACGGCATCCCGCGCACTTCGCGCTCTCCGCGACCGGCCCGGAGGCGGAGGCCGTGGACCTCGTCGAGCGGGCGCTGACCGCGCAGGTGGTGGCGGAGGCGCTGCGCGACCTCACCGACCAGCAGCGGGAGATCCTCGCCCACACCTACTTTCTCGGGCACAGCGTGGCGCAGGTCTCGCAGGCGCTCGGCATCCCCGGCGGGACGGTCAAGTCCCGCACGTTCTACGCCATGCGCGCCCTTCGCACGGCGCTGGCCACCCGGGGCGTCCACGGCTGACGGGACGCGTCCGGGCGGGGGACCACCTGTGGGACGCCCCGGGGCGGGACTTGCCCGGGCGGGGGCCGCGTCAGCCGGCCGGGCCGGCCCGAGGAGTGGTGTCCAACATGATCCAGACATCCGGCGCCGACTCACCGGGGGCCTTTCCCGGCGGCGGTCGGTGCTCCTCCCGCCAGGCGGTGCCAACGGCGTCGGCGGCCACCTGTCGCCAGAACCGGGCCGCGCCGAGGTTGGCGGGCTGGTGGGCGATGCCCCACGGTCCGGGTGGGGAGTGCAGCAGCCGGAGAGCCGCCTGTCGGCCGACGCCCCTGCGGCGGAGGGCGCGCACGACGAAGAAGGCCGACACGGACCGGCGCCTGGCGTCGGCGGGTGCTTCCCCGCCGTGCATGAGGCGGGTCAGCGCGAACCCGGCGAGCGAGCCGCAGTAGCGGATGGCGAGGGCCTGCCGGCCGGGCTCGGCGAAG
The DNA here is from genome assembly GCF_054776295.1 of Streptomyces sparsus. Classification (NCBI taxonomy): domain Bacteria; kingdom Bacillati; phylum Actinomycetota; class Actinomycetes; order Kitasatosporales; family Streptomycetaceae; genus Streptomyces; species Streptomyces sparsus. The sequence continues at coordinate 2,377 of NZ_BAAHCA010000318.1, read as the reverse complement.
GACAACGACAGTTGGGGGAACGGGAACGTGCCGTCGGAGCGGGGGAGTGACCCGAGGAACTCCGACAGGTCGTGCCGGTACAACTGGGCCAACCGCTCGACGGCGGGTCGATCCGCGTCGGTCACCGGCTCCACGGTCGTCGTCGGGGGCACTGCGGGTGCGTTCATGGGGTGATCATGCCCACCGGCCCACCGCAGTGGCAGCGTCCTGCACCCACGCGTGCGGCGTCGGGCGTTGCCCGTATGTGTGCCGGTGCGGGTGCCCGCGTGTGCGGTCGTAGGGCGTCCGTGTGGGTGGCCGCGGGCCCTCGGTCCGAAGGCGCGCCCTGAGTCCGCGCGCCTTCGGACCTCCCGGCGGTCAGCGGCGGAGGAAGGCGGTCAGTCGGCCGATGAGTGCGGCGTTCACCACCGCGGCCACGGCGATGACGAGGAAGAACGCCCAGGCCGCGCCGTCCGGCACGAACAGGGCCACCATGCTGGTCGGTGCCGTCGCCAGGAACGGGACCACCGCCGCGAACGAGGCGTCCTCGTGGGTGACCAGGGTCAGGTCGGCCACCGCCCATATCAGCAGGGCGAAAGCTACGGCCAGATAAATCCGGGAGGCCCAGTTGCCCGTCACTGCGGTGAGGAATCCCTGGGCTCGATCGGTGCTGCTCATTTTCCTTCTGCCTTTCCGGGGGCGACTTGGAAGAAGCATGGCAGTGCGGTGGTCGGAAAGCATATGAGTACGCGTACTCATATGCTGGATGTCGACCGACTCATGGGCTTTGACCTGCATGTATGTGGGACGACGCGGCTGATTTCGGAGGCAGGTACGCGGTGCGCAAGACGGACCCAAAAATGCGGCAGTAATGCGGCAAGAGGAAAGCAAGGGTGAGACAAGGAGGCGACAAGAAAAAACAAGAGGGTGCCTGGGAAGGGGTCGGGAAACGCGACGGCCGCTGCCGCCGCCGGGCGTCACCGGCAGTGGCGCACCGGGCTGATCGGGCGGCGTGTTCCGCGGCCCTGGCGGGTGCTGCCGGTCAGGGGATCGCGCCGGTCCTGGCCGCCGTGCCGCGAACCGCGGTGTCTCCGGCGCCGAGGACGCCGAGGGATCGCCGTTCGCCGCCGGCAGGGGCATGCTGGGAGGTGAGCGCCGGCCGGTTGTCAGACCCGACTGTGAGGATGGCGGTGTCCGAGGCGGCGTGAAGGTCACGAGAGGCACAGTCATGGCACAGAAGCAGATGGACGAGGAGTTCCCCCGTCTCGCCGACCCGTTCCGGCGGGAGCTGCTCGCGCACTGCTACCGCATGCTGGGATCCGTCCACGACGCGGAGGACCTCGTCCAGGAGACGTATCTGCGTGCCTGGCGCGCCTACGAGAAGTTCGAAGGCCGCTCCTCGATGCGCACCTGGCTGCACCGCATCGCCACCAACACCTGCCTGGACGCCCTGGAGAGCCGCAGCCGCCGCCCGCTGCCCACCGGGCTGGGCGCGCCCAGCGCCGACCCCTCGGACACCCTGGTCGAGCAGGGTGAGGTGCCCTGGCTGGAGCCCGTGCCCGACGCCATGGTCGGCGCGGCGGGCGCCGACCCGGCCGCCGTGGTCACCTCCAGGGAGAGCATCCGGCTCGCCTTCGTCGCCGCCCTCCAGCACCTGCCGCCGAGGCAGCGGGCCGTGCTGCTGCTGCGGGACGTGCTGAAGTGGCGCGCCGCCGAGGTCGCCGAACTCATGAACACCACCACCGCGTCCGTGAACAGCGCACTCCAGCGGGCCCGGGCGCAGCTCAAGCAGGTGACGCCCACGGAGGACACCGTCAGCGAGCCGGTGTCCGCCGAGCAGCGCGAACTGCTCGACCGCTACGTCACCGCGTTCGAGCTCAAGGACATCAGCGCCATAGTGCAGCTGTTCACCGAGGACGCCGTCTGGGAGATGCCGCCCTTCACCGGTTGGTTCCAGGGGCCGGAGGACATCGGGCTGCTCATCAAGACCCAGTGCCCGGCGGGCCCCGGCGATCTGCGCCTCGTCCCGGCAGCGGTCAACGGCCAGCCCGCCTTCGGGATGTACATGCGGGAGGCGGACGGCACCTTCGCCCCGTGGAACCTGCACGTCCTCTCCTTCTCCGGGACGGGCATCTCGCACGTGGTGGCCTTCTTCGAGCGGGCGCACTTCGCCCGGGCCGGCCTGCCCGACAGGCTGCCCGCGGTGAGCGACCGGTAGCGGACGCCGGGCGGAGGCCCGCCGGGCCGCCGGCGAATCCGGTCCGCCCCCGCACACCGAAGGGAGGGGGAGGCGCGACAGCGCCACACCGGCCGAGAAGGAGAAGCTGTGGACACGAAACTGCTGCGCGCGGTTACGTCCAGGGGCTGTCCCTGCTGACGGACGACGGGGGGATCAACC
>NZ_BAAHCA010000317.1:0-5057 GCF_054776295.1 Streptomyces sparsus | reverse complement strand
GGCCGGGGTCGCGGTCGGGGCGGGCGGTGCGGGCGAGGACCACTTCGCCGTCCTGCTCGACGACTCCCTCGGCGAGCGGGGTGCGTTGCGGTCCGGTGGTGGTCCGGCCGCCGAGCAGGCCGCGCAGCCTGGGCCGGGAGGACCGGGCGCGCAGCACCCGGTCGACTTCGCGCCAGGTGACGTCGGTGGCGTAGGAGATGGTCCGGGACGCCTCGTACACCTGGCGGAGCAGGGTGTCGGCGTCCAGCAGCCCCAGGGCCGCGGCCACGTCGTCCTGGTCCTGGAGGGCCAGCCGGTCGGTGGCGCGTCCGGTGCTGAGGTGCAGCGCGTCCCGGACGTCGAGCAGCGCCGAGCGGGCGTTCGCCAGACCTTCGCGGGGCGCGTCGGCGAGCCAGGAGGCGGCCACCGCGCGCAGGGCGGTCGCGTCGCGGAGTCCGCCAGCGGCTTCCTTGAGATCGGGTTCCAGCAGGTACTGGAGTTCCCCCTGCCGGTCGGCGCGTTCGCGGCACATCTCCCGGAGTTCGGGCAGGCGCTTGGGGGCCCTGGCCCGCCACTGGGCGAGTTGCTCGGTGCGCAGCCGCGCGGTGAGGCCGGCGTCACCGGCCAGGTGCCGGGCGTCGAGCAGGCCGAGCTGGGCCTTGAGGTCCTCCGCCGCGGTCTTGCGGGCCTCGTCGGGGGTGCGCACCGAGTGGTCGAGGGCGAGGCCGAGGTCCCACACCGGATACCACACCCGGTCGGCGAGTGCGGCGAGTTCCGCGGCGGGTCGCCTCCCGTCGTGGAGCAGGAGCAGGTCGAGGTCGCTGCGCGGGGAGAGTTCCCCGCGTCCGTAGCCGCCGACGGCCACCAGGGCGACACCGCCGTTCTGCGGGCCGAGCAGGCCGGCCAGCCAGGTGTCGGTCAGCGAGGCCAGTTCGGCGCGGCGCGGCGGCCCGGACCGCACCTCCTGGTTGAGGAGGTGCAGTCGGGCCGCCGCGTAGCCGCTGGGTACCGGCCCGGTCGTGTCCGCGTTCGTGTCCGTGTCCGTGGACTCCGTGGTCATCCGGTCCCCAACTTTCCTGTGGTTACAGCGCGTCCGGGCCGCGTTCGCCGGTTCGCACCCGGACGGCGGTGTCGACGGGAACGCTCCACACCTTGCCGTCGCCGATCTTGCCGGTGCGGGCGGCCTTGACGACCACCTCGATGAGCTGTTCCGCGTCCTCGTCCTCGACGAGGACCTCCACGCGGATCTTCGGTACCAGGTCGACGGTGTACTCCGCGCCCCGGTAGACCTCGGTGTGGCCGCGCTGGCGGCCGTAGCCGCTGGCTTCGGTCACGGTCAGGCCGTGCACTCCGAACGCCTGGAGGGCGTCCTTCACTTCGTCGAGGCGGTGCGGCTTGATGACCGCCGTGATCAGCTTCATGCGTCAACCTTCTTGTTCGGGCTGCTCGGTGCCGTTGCGGAGGAGGTCAGCGTGCCACCGCCGACCTGGGTGAAGTCGTAGGCGCTCTCGGCGTGGAAGGCCTGGTCGACACCGACGGTCTCCTCGTCCTCACTGGCCCGGAACCCGATGGTCATGTCCACGAGCTTGGCGAGGAGCCAGGTGACCACGAAGGTGAAGGCCATCACGGAGAAGGCTCCCACGGCCTGCTTGCCGAACTGGCTGAGGCCGCCGCCCTCGGTGGCGAGGAAGCCCACCATCAGGGTGCCGATCAGGCCGCCGACGAGGTGCACGCCGACCACGTCGAGCGAGTCGTCGTAGTTGAGCTTGAACTTGAGGCTGACCGCCCAGGAGCAGACGAGTCCGGCCACCACGCCGATGGCCAGCGCGCCCATGGCGTTGACGTCCGCACCGGCCGGGGTGATGGCGACCAGGCCGGCGATGGCACCGGAGGCGGCGCCGAGCGTGGTGAACGCGCCGTGCCGGACGCGCTCGTAGACGAGCCAGCCGAGGATCGCCGCCGCGGTGGCCACCTGCGTGTTGAGCGCCATGTTGGCGGCGGTGCCGTCGGCGGCGAGCGCGGAGCCGGCGTTGAAGCCGAACCAGCCGAACCACAGCATCGCGGCGCCCAGCAGGACCAGCGGCAGGTTGTGCGGGCGCATCGGCTCCTTCTTGAAGCCGATGCGCTTGCCGATCACCAGCACGGCGGCGAGGGCGCCGATACCGGCGTTGATGTGCACAGCGGTGCCGCCGGCGAAGTCGATCACGCCCATGTCGAAGAGCCAGCCGCCCTCGGCCCACACCCAGTGCGCCACGGGGAAGTACACGACGCTGACCCACAGGGCGATGAACAGCGTCCAGGCGCTGAACTTGACCCGGTCGGCCAGTGCGCCGCTCATCAGTGCCGGAGTGATCACTGCGAACAGCATCTGGAACAGTACGAAGGCGAAGACGGGAATGCCGTCCTCTCCGGTGAGCGAGTCCGGGGTGATGCCCTTCAGGCCCACCAGGTCCAGGTTGCCGATGACACCACCGTTGTCACCGCTGAACGCCAGTGAGTAGCCGTAGAGCACCCAGAGCACGCTGACCACGCCGAGTGCGATGAAGGACATCATCAGCATGTTCAGTGCGCTCTTGACCCGGACCATGCCCCCGTAGAAGAAGGCCAGGCCGGGCGTCATCAACATGACCAGTGCCGCGCTGATCAGGACGAATGCGGTATCCGCGCCGTTCAATGGACGTCTCCTCGAAGTCACGACCCGTGCGGGCAGGTTCTTGGGTAGCGGGGGGCAGGATGTGCCACACACTCCCCAAGCCCGGTTTCCTTCGATGCGCCCCGCTGTTTCGGCGTGGTGACGAACACGTCCGGTGTGTTACGTGCGGGTGAAGCGACGGCCGCGGGCGGGGGTGCCGGTTACTCTCCGGGCTGTTCCCCGCCGTCGCAGGCGGTGCCGGCGGGCCCTCGGCCCGCGGTGGTGCGGAGGCCTCGGGCCCGCGGTGGTGCGAGGCGGTCAGCCCGCAGCCGCGGCCTCGGCGGCCGGCAGCTGGCCGACCAGCCGCGCGTTCAGTTCCACGACCTCGGCGACCTGGCCGAAGTCACGTGCGGCGCTGGCCGCGGTCTTGCGGATGCGGGTGTTCACCCGCTCCGACCGGAGGCGCTTGGCCACCCCGATCGCGTCCACCGTGCGGGCGGCGCACTGCTCGGGCTCCCGCTGGAGCAGGTGCACGGTGGCCATGCCGACGAGGTTGAGCGCATACGAACGGTGGTGGCCGCCCGCGGGTGAGGCGCACTCCTCGGCGAACAGCGCCAACGCCTTCTCCATCTCGGGCTGCGCGAGGGAGGCGTAGGTGTGGCTGCGTCCCGCCACGTAGGCGAGGTCGCGGTAGGAGTGGGCGTTCTCGGCGTGCAGTTCGCCCTTGGAGAAGAAGGTGATCCAGTCCGGGTCCGGGTCCGCCGTGTCGATCTCGGAGTAGACGGCGTCGGCCATCCGGGCCGCCCGGTGGCACTGCTTGGGCAGCCCCATGTTGGCGTACGCACGGGCCTCCATCGCGTACAGCATGGCCTGGGTACGGGAGGTGGCTCCGTCACGGCTGCCGTACTGGGCGAGGTGGACGAGTTCGAGGGCGTCCTCGGGGCGGCCGAGGTGGATCATCTGCCGGGCCATGTTCGACAGCACGAAGGAGCCGAACGGCCGGTCGCCGGCCTCCTTGGCGGCGTGCAGCGCGAGCACGAAGTACTTCTGGGCGGTGGGCTGGATGCCGATGTCATAGCTCATCCACCCGGCCAGATCGGAGAGTTGGGCCGTCACCCCGAAGAGCCGTTTGCGGATCGGCTCCGGGTGCGACTCCTGGAGCAGGTCCGTCACCTCGTGGAGCTGGCCGACGACGGCCTTGCGCCGCAGTCCGCCGCCGCACTGGGCGTCCCACTGCCGGAACATGACGGTGGTCTGCTCGAGCAGGTCCAGTTCGGGGGCGGAGAGTTTCGCGACGCGGCGCCCGCCGCCGGACTGCGCGGGCGGTTGCGCGGCCTCCGCGCCGGGTTCACCCGGGCCGCCGGGGGTGGGGACCAGCCAGCGCTGCATGGGTTCGATGAGTGCCGGGCCGGCGGACATCGCCAGGGAGGGGCCGAGGTAGCCGCGGCGTCCGAGCATCAGGTCACTGCGGGAGAACTCGTTGATGAGGGCGACCGTCTGGGGGCCCGCCCACGGCAGGTCCACACCGGACGACGCGGCGGCGTGCCGGGCGGAACGCAGCCCGAGGTCCTCGACGGCGACCACACAACCGAACCGCTCGGAGAACAGCTCGGACATGATGCGCGGGATGGGCTCACGTGGCTGCTCGCCGTCCAGCCACCGGCGGACCCTGGAGGTGTCGGTGCTGACGTGGTGCGCGCCCATCTGGCGCGCCCTGCGGTTGACCTGGCGGGCCAGCTCGCCCTTGGACCAGCCGCTGCGCACGAACCACGAGCCGAGCTGCTCGTTCGGGCGCTTGTCAGCCGACGCACCACTGGTGCCGCTGCCGCCGTTGCCGCCCACTGGATGGCCCCCGCTCCTCATCACTCCGGGCTGTGCCTGGGGCATACCCGTGAAACCGCTGCTGTCTGGTCGTTGTGTGAACCGAAAGTAATCCTACGATCACCGGTACGGCGAGGGCGATTTCAGAAACGCCACCATTCGCCACCCCTTCTGATGAACCTAACCCCAAGCTCACACGCTTCACTTGAGTAAGCCCGATCACATCGGATGCAGCGAAGTGCACCAGGGGCGCACGGCTTTGAACGCACCCCGGGGGGCGCCGATCACTGCCGGGCCCGGCGGCGCGGCGAGCTTCCCCCACGTGCCATAGCTCTGCGTGAATGGGTCGTAACCATCAGCGCACGGAATCCGTTGGAGGGAGCATGGGCTTCACGATCGGCGGCATTCGGGAGTTCCGGGAACTGCGGCTGGCGACACGCCGCCCCCGGCGTCAGCACCGCGCACCGGAGAGCACCGCGGTGGCGGAGTACACCGGCCTGTGGGGGTGGGACGTGGTGCCCGGCGCCCGGGCGGTGCGCGGCACGACGACGCGGTGCTCGTGCGGTTGCCCGGCCTGCCCCTCCCCCGGCGCCCACCCGCTGGACGCCACCGTCGAGGTGCCGGC
>NZ_BAAHCA010000316.1:0-5057 GCF_054776295.1 Streptomyces sparsus | reverse complement strand
CGGCGGGTTGCCCTGCCGGGGCGCTCGGTGGTGGGGGACGGTGGGGCCCTGTCGAGCGCCTCGGTCGCGGTTCGGTCAGCTGCCGGCGGCCGTGCCGGTGCCGTTCTCCGGACGCCGCCCGCTGCCGGCGGCGAACCCGCGCAGCTTGCCGCCGAACACGGCCGCGCCGCCGGCGAGGTCACGCACCAGGCCCATCAGCGGGTCCTTGCTGTTCCGAACCGAGTCGGCGTAGTGGTTCGCGGACTCCTTGATCGAGTCACTGACGGAGGTCTCCTTGTCCTCGGACCTCCTGGGGTAGTGGCCGTCCATCACGCGCTGGTAGTCCCGGCTCTGCGCCCACTTCCTCAGCTCGGCGGCGCGGACCGTCGTGAAGGGGTGGCTGCGTGGCATGATGCTGAGGATCTTCAGCACCGAGTCGCGCAGATCGCCGCCCGCCTCGTACTCGTCGGCCTGGGCCAGGAAGGCGTCGACGTTCATCTCGTGCAGGTGGTTGCCGCCGGCCAGCTTCATCAGCCCGCGCATCGACGCCTGGAGGTCCTGCCCGACCAGCAGCCCGGCCCGGTCGGCGGACAGCTCCGACTTGCGGAACCACTCCCGCAGCGCCGTCACCAGCGCCATGATCGCGACGTTGCCCAGCGGGATCCACGCGACCTTCAGCGCCATGCTGGTCAGGAACAGCAGGATCGTGCGGTAGACCGAGTGGCCGGACAGCGCGTGACCCACCTCGTGACCGACGACGGCCCGCATCTCCTCCTCGTCGAGCAGTTCGACGAGACCGGTGGTGACCACGATGATCGGCTTGTCCATGCCGATGCACATGGCGTTGGGCATCGGGTCCTGCGTCACGTACATCGGCGGGACCTTCTCCAGGTCCAGGACCTGGCAGGCGTCCAGCAGCATGCGGTGCAGGTGGACGAACTGCAGCTCGCCGACCCGGACCGAGTCCGAGAGGAACAGCAGCCGCAGGCTGCGCTCCGGAAGCAGTCCGCTGAGCGTCTTGAAGACGGTGTCGAACCCGGTCAGCTTTCGCAGCGCGACCAGCGCGGAGCGGTCGGCGGGGTGTTCGTACGCCCTGGACGAGATACCGGGAAAACGCCTGCGCTCACGTCCCGGCAGATGCTCCGTGTTGCCATTGCTGTCGCTCATGTGGCCCCCTTACGGGTCTTCGTCGTGGCCCGTCCCCCTGGCTGTGCGACCAGCCTACGGGGTGGGTGTGCCGAGCCGCACAAACCCGGTCCGCTTACCATGTGGGCAACTCACCGCCCGCCCATCTCCTGGACAGGTAAGCAAACGATGACTCTCCCCAGCTCCGTGCACACTCTCGGCCTGCTCGCCCAGGAGGGTGAGCACGGTGGCCAGTACGACAGCCTCAACCCGTACCTCATCGGCGGTTTCGGTCTGCTCGTCCTGCTTCTGCTGCTGTGGATCACCACCCGATTCAACCGGGACCGCTGAGGGACGGGTCGGCGCCCGCGTCAGCGGTTAGGGTCTGCACGCATGGAAGAGCACATAGTGCCTCGGGCCGGCGAACGGCGGCTGGGCGTCATGGGTGGGACGTTCGATCCGATCCACCACGGCCACCTGGTCGCCGCCAGTGAGGTGGCGGCGCGGTTCCACCTCGACGAGGTGATCTTCGTGCCGACCGGCCATCCGTGGCAGAAGAGCCATCAGAAGGTGTCCGCCGCCGAGGACCGCTACCTCATGACGGTGATCGCCACCGCGTCCAACCCGCAGTTCTCGGTGAGCCGCATCGACCTCGACCGGGCCGGCCGGACGTACACCATCGACACCCTGCGGGACCTGCGTGCCGAGCACCCGGACGCCGACCTGTTCTTCATCACCGGAGCCGACGCGCTCGCGCAGATCCTCACCTGGCGGGACGCGGAGGAGCTGTTCTCCCTCGCGCACTTCATCGGGGTGACGAGGCCGGGACACCACCTGGCCGACCCCGGGCTGCCGGACGGCGGCGTCTCCCTGGTGGAGGTGCCGGCACTGGCGATCTCCTCCACGGACTGCCGCGCACGGGTGGCGCAGGACGATCCGGTCTGGTATCTGGTGCCGGACGGCGTGGTGCGTTACATCAACAAGCGCCGGCTGTACCGGGACGCTTCTGCACAGAGGGGCTAGAGGGGCGGCAGGCGTGAACGATCGACAGGATCCGTACGGGGAACAGCAGTTCTACGGCTACGACGAGTACGGGCGGCCGATCTACCAGGATCCGTACGCCGCCCCCTACGACCCGTACGCCGGCCAGGGGCAGCAGACGCAGGCTCCCGCAGGCGGTACGCCCCCTCGTCCCGCACCCCGCCGACCGCCCCGCGCCTCCGAGCCCCGAGCCCGCCCGCTCCGAACCGTCCCCCCTTGAACCGGCGGCGTGCCCCTCCGGCGGCGACCGCACATGACCACGCACCCCGTGCCCGTGCCGCACACGCGGGCTCGTCCCGGGGCAGGATGGAGGCGAGGAGGCGACGCCATGACCCCTGCCACCGCGGACGGCCCCAGATGCCCGTAGAGGACTTCGAACAGCTCGCCGCCACGGCCCCCGAAACCGTGACGCTTGAATTCGTCAACGGAAAACTGGAGGTCAAGCCCGTGCCGGACGGCGACCACGGAGCGATTGTCATGTGGTTGCTGAAGCGCTGCATGGAGCAACGTCCGGACCTGGCGCTCTACCCCGACCAGGGCATCAGGGTGGAGGCCTACCGGAGGGGCCGGGCCCGTCCGGACGGCACCTTGGCGCCGGAGGACCACTTCGTCGGCCAGGGGGAGTGGGCCGAACCCGATGGAGTGCTCATGACGGTGGAGGTGACGACGCACGACAGGGACACCGACCGGCGGGACCGGACCGAGAAACGGGACGGCTACGCGGCTGCCGGCATCCCCGTCTACCTGCTGGTGGACCGTGAGACGTGCACGCTGACCGTCCACTCCGACCCGCAGCACGGGACGTACCGGCACCGCGTCACCCAGCCCTATGGCGAGGTGGTCGAAGTCCCCGCCCCCGTGAACGTCACCCTGCACACCGCGAAACTCAAGGACTACGCGCACTGACCCCGGCCCGCAGCCCACGGACGACCCACCGCGCCCGCGCGTCCGGGAACGACAGCACCGATTCGGTGTCGCCGCACGGAGCGGGCCAGGGCGGGTCAGAGTCGCGTGGCCGTGCGGATCAGCCCGGCGAGGGCGGGGGATCGGCTGTGCGCGGGCCACGCGATGTGGGTGACGACGGGGGGCGCGTCGGCCAGGGGGACGGCGGCGTGCTCGGCCCACAGCCAGGCGCGGGCCGAGTCCGGATAGACGGCCACGGTGCGTCCCAGGGCGATCAGCTGGGCCAGCTGCGTCTGGTCGTGGATCTCGGGGCCCAGGCCGGGCGGATACGTGCCGTGGCGTGACCAGCGGGCGAGCGGGAGATCGGGGATGTCGCTGACGTCGGCCAGGGAGAGAGTGCTCCGCGCGGCGAGGGGGTGCCCGGCAGGCAGGACAGCGATCTGCCCCTCCGTCATCAGTTCCTCGCTGTCGAACCCGGCGAGGGAGTTGAACGGCGCGTGCATGAGGGCCACGTCGGCGCGGCCGTCCCGCAGCATCCCTTCCTGCTCGCACGTGCCGCTCGGCAGCACCTCGATCTCAGCGGCGTCGGGCTCGGCCGCGTAGGCGTCGAGGAGCTTGTGCAGCAGTTCGTGAGACGCGCCGGCCTTCACCGCCAGCACCAGACGGTTCCGGGGGCCGGCCGGGCTGTCGGCGCCACCGGCCCGGCGGGTGCGTCGAGCGGCGGCGGTGGTCGCGTCGAGGGCTGCGCGGCCCTCGTGCAGCAGCATCTCCCCGGCGCCGGTCAGGGAGACGCCCCGGCGGTCGCGTCGCAGCAGGGGGACGCCGAGGCGCCGCTCCAGCTGCTGGATCGCCCGGGACAGCGGTGGCTGGGCCATGCCGAGGCGTTCGGCGGCACGTCCGAAGTGCAGTTCCTCAGCGACGGCCGTGAAGTACCGCAGCTCGCGGATCTCCAAGGTGTCCATGAGCACAGCGTACGCCTGTGATACCCGCTGGGTATCACAGGCGACCGAATCGGTATTGGCTGCGTGGCTTGTCCCCGAGCGAGCATCAACGGCATGAGCGAAACCGCGAACACAGCCTCCACTTCACTGCCCGGTGGCACCTGGACCCTGGGCGATCTGACCGTGACCCGCTTCGGCTACGGCGCCATGCAGCTCGCCGGCCCCGGGGTCATGGGCCCGCCCGCCGACCGCAACGGGGCGCTCGCCGTGCTGCGTGAGGCGACCGACCTCGGGATCAGTCACGTCGACACCGCCGGCGCCTACGGACCACGAGTCACCAACCAGCTGATCCGTGAGGCGCTGCACCCCTATCCCGAATCGCTGCACATCGTGACCAAGGTCGGCGCGGTCCGCGACCGGCAGGGCGGCTGGCCGCCTGCCCGGCGCCCCGAGGGCCTGCGCCGCGCCGTCCACGAGAACCTCAAGGACCTCGGTCTCGACACGCTCGACGTGGTCAACCTCCGTCTCGGCGACGCCCAGGGTCCCCGGCCGGGCTCACTCGCCGAACCCTTCGGGACCCTCGTCGAACTCCAGCAGCAGGGCCTTGTCCGACACCTCGGAGTGAGCAACGCGACGGCGGAACAGGTCGCCGAGGCGCAGTCCATCGGACCGGTCGTGTGCGTGCAGAACATGTACAACCTCGCCCATCGCCAGGACGACGAGCTGATCGACGAACTGGCCGGCAAGGGAATCGCCTACGTGCCCTTCTTCCCCCTGGGCGGTTTCACCCCGCTGCAGTCCACGGCGCTCTCCGCCGTGGCCGGCCGGCTGGGTGCGACGCCGATGTCGGTTGCCCTGGCCTGGCTGCTGCGGCGGTCGCCGAACATCCTGCTCATCCCCGGTACGTCGTCGGTGGGGCACCTGCGCGAGAACGTCACCGGCGCGGGACTCCCGCTCTCCGACGAGGACCTCGCCGAGTTGGAGGGGATCGGCCGCTAGCCGGAGGACGCGCCCCGGCTCCGCGCGGCCCGCCTACGCCGCAGCGGCAGCCAGGCGCGCCGGCTCGCC
>NZ_BAAHCA010000315.1:0-5067 GCF_054776295.1 Streptomyces sparsus | reverse complement strand
GGCGGCCGCGGACGGCGCCGGGAGCGAGCCGGCCGTCGACGGTGCGGAGCCGTCGGCACCCACCGGAAGGCAGCGCCTGGTGGCGGGCCTGTGGCCGCCCAGGGTGAACCGCAAGCAGCTGGTCGCCGCTCTGCTGCTGTTCGTCCTGGGGCTCGGCCTGGCCATCCAGGTGCGGTCCACCAGCGAGGGGAGCGCGCTGCGCGGCGCGCGCCAGGAGGACCTGGTCCGCATCCTCGGCGAGTTGGACGACCGTACGTCTCGCCTGGAGGACGAGAAGCGCCGCCTGGAACGCCAGCGGTCGGAGCTGGAGAACAGCTCCGACCAGGCGGAGGAGGCCCGCAAGCAGACGCAGGAACGGGAGCGGCAGCTCGGCGTGCTGGCCGGCACGGTCGCCGCCGAGGGGCCGGGCATCCGGCTGAGGATCGGCGACCCGGTCGACGCGGTGAAGGCCGACCAGCTGCTGAACGCGATCCAGGAGCTGCGGGCGGCGGGCGCCGAGGCGATCCAGATCAACGACGTCCGGGTGGTGGCGCGCACGTACTTCACCGACTCCGGGAGCGGTGTGCGCATCGACGGGCGCCGCGTCTCCCCGCCGTACCGCTTCGAGGTCATCGGGCAACCGCAGGATCTCGAGCCCGCACTCAACATCCCCGGTGGGGTCGTCCAGACCCTTGAGAAGGAGCAGGCAACCGTGTCCATCAACCGTTCGGAGAAGATCGTCGTGGACGCCTTGCGGTTGGCGAAGCGGCCTGACTACGCTCAGTCGTCATCGCAGTGACCGAGCGGTGAATCGGGTGCGGAGTGATGTGGTGATCGGGGTCACGTGCTTCCCGGGGGGTCGGCGATCCGATGGGGCGTCGCGTGGGGGAAACTGTCTTAAGGCCACGGACGTTGCAGGGATGTCCGGATCGGCCGGAGTGTGCGTCGAGGGTCTGTCCTGCCCCACGGGCGGGTCTGTTTCATGCGAGGGGAAGCGCCCGTGAGTTTTCTTGCGAAGTTGTTCGGCAAGCGCCAGTCCGAAAAGGACGGCGCACCGCGTCACCGTGCCTCGCGGCACGGTGACGACACGTCGCCGTCGACCGGTGACGGCACCGAGCGGCCGTTGTTCCGTGACGAGACGCGGGCCGGCGGCGGCGAATCGGGTGGTCACGGCCAGGTCTCTGTTGACCGGGGTGCTCCCGGCCGCATAGGTTCCGAAGAACCATCAACCTCAAGTAAGGGTGGAGGGTTCGACGTGCCGGTCTGTACGAGGTGCGGCAACCGCGCCGCTGAGGCGAGCCGGTTCTGTTCCAACTGCGGTGCGCCGCTGCGCGGCGGGTCTCCCGCCGCCGAGCGGCCCTCCGAGACGACCTCCACCATCTCGATCTCCGGACTCGAGGCCTACGACGCGGAGGCCACCGGGCAGACGCCGATGCTCTCCCCGGAGGCGCTCGCCGCGGTCGAGGCGCTGCCGATGGGGTCGGCCCTTCTCGTGGTGCGACGCGGTCCCAACTCGGGCAGCCGCTTCCTGCTGGACGGCGAGCTGACCACGGCCGGCCGGCATCCGCAGAGTGACATCTTTCTCGACGACGTGACGGTGTCGCGCCGGCACGTCGAGTTCCGGCGGGGCCCGGACGGGTCGTTCACCGCTTCCGACGTGGGCAGCCTGAACGGGACGTACGTCAACCGCGAGCCGATCGACTCCGTGGTCCTCAACAACGGCGACGAGGTGCAGATCGGCAAGTTCCGGCTGGTCTTCTTCGCTAGCCAGCGAGGCTGAGGCCCCGTACAGGGAAGGTCCATGCACCACACACCGTCGGGCGGTGCCGGTAACGGCACCGCCGCCGCGGAGCGGGGACCGATGAGCATCGGGGCCGTGCTCCATCTGCTGCGTGAAGAGTTTCCCGAAGTCACCATCTCCAAGATCCGCTTCCTGGAGTCCGAGGGTCTCGTGGAGCCGCAGCGGACCCCCTCTGGCTACCGCAAGTTCAGCCAGGACGACGTGCGGCGTCTCGCGCTCGTGCTGCGGATGCAGCGCGATCAGTACCTCCCGCTGAAGGTGATCAGGGAGCATCTGGACGCGCTGGACCGCGGTGAGCAGGTGCCGGTACCCGCCCAGCCCCGCGACCCCCTGGAGTCCGTCACGGACGCCGTGGAGGGCACCGCCGAGGTGCCTGGTGAGGAGGCGGGACCCCGCGTCGGCCGGGCGGAGCTGCTGGCGGCCGCCGAGGTCGGCGAGGAGGAGCTGCGGGAGTGGGAGGCGTACGGCCTGGTCGCACCGGCGCCCGGCGGCGGTTATCCGGCCGGCGCGGTCGAGGTGGCCCGGCTGGTGGCCGATCTCGGGCGGTTCGGACTGGAGCCGCGTCACCTGCGTGCCGTAAAGGCGGCCGCCGAGCGTGAGGCCGGACTGGTCGAGCAGGTGGTCGCTCCGCTGCGCAGGCACCGGAACCCGCAGACCAGAGCGCATGCCGAGGCGACCGCCGGTGAGTTGGCGGCCCTCTCGGTGCGGTTGCACGCCGCTCTGGTGCGGTCCGCTCTGCGGGTCCGTCTGCGCTGACGGCGGGCACGTGGCGGATGCCCGACTACCCAAACAGGTGGCGCACGACCTAGGGTTGCCGTGTGAACGAGCTCGACGTCGTGGGTGTCCGAGTGGAAATGCCCTCCAACCAGCCGATCGTGCTCCTGCGTGAAGTGGGAGGCGACCGTTACCTCCCCATCTGGATCGGTCCGGGGGAGGCCACAGCCATCGCATTCGCCCAGCAAGGCATGACCCCGGCCCGTCCGCTGACGCATGACCTGTTCAAGGACGTGCTGGAGGCGGTGGGCCAGGAGCTCACCGCTGTCCGTATCACCGACTTGCGGGAAGGCGTCTTCTACGCGGAGCTGGTCTTCGCAAGCGGGGTGGAGGTGAGCGCCCGGCCGTCCGACGCGATAGCGCTGGCGCTGCGCACCGGCACCCCCATCTACGGCAGTGACGGTGTCCTGGACGATGCGGGCATCGCCATTCCCGACGAACAGGAGGACGAGGTGGAGAAGTTCCGCGAGTTCCTGGACCAGATCTCACCCGAGGACTTCGGCTCCAGCAACCAGTGACCTTCGATCAGGCGGTCAGATGACCAATCTGTCGTCTGTTCCCCGGTTGAGGTCACGCCAAACCACTCGTCGGGTGGTTATCACCCGGCGTGGCGAGCGCGGCGATCGTTGACGCACCCCGAGCGACTGCCTACCGTCGTGGAGGCAGGTTCCGGGAGGACTCCCGGAGCGTGAAGGGATGGAGGGTCGGCGTGAGAAGCACCGGCGACGGCCATGCGGCCGGCGGCTCGGTTCCGCTGCACGGAGCCCCCGCGCAGCCTTCTTCCGGCCCGGGTCGTGCGGGCGAGGACGTGCCGCAGGAACAGGTGGGCTACCGGGGCCCGACGGCATGCGCGGCGGCCGGTATCACGTACCGCCAGTTGGACTACTGGGCGCGCACCGGCCTCGTGGAGCCCAGCATCCGGCCCGCCTACGGGTCGGGCACCCAGCGGCTGTACGGCTTCCGGGACGTGGTGGTCCTCAAGATCGTCAAGCGGCTGCTGGACGCCGGTGTGTCGCTGCAGAACATCCGCGCCGCGGTGAGCCACCTGCGGGCGCGGGGCATCGCCGACCTGGCCCGGATGACCTTGATGAGCGACGGCGCGACGGTCTACGAGTGCTCGTCCCCCGACGAGGTCGTGGACCTGCTCCAGGGCGGTCAGGGAGTCTTCGGCATCGCCGTCGGCGTGGTCTGGCGGGACGTCGAGGCGACACTCTCCCAGCTGCACGCGGAATGTGTGGACACCGGTGAGACGCTGACCGGCGACAACCCGGCGGACGAGCTCGCCAGGCGTCGCAATCGCGCGGTCTGAGGCGCACGCAGAGCACTGACACCCGCGGACGCCGTCCGCGGGCGGGTGTCAGTGCTCTGCGGCAGCATGAGGCACTGTGAGACGGGCACCGAGCATCCTGCACCTGGACATGGACGCTTTCTTCGCGGCCGTGGAGCAGGCGGCCAAGCCGAGCCTTCGGGGCAAGCCGGTCGTGGTCGGCGGTCTGGGGCCGCGCGGCGTCGTCGCCACCGCGTCCTACGAGGCCAGGCGGTTCGGGGTGCACTCCGCCATGCCGACCGCCCTGGCCAGGCGCCGCTGCCCGAACGCCGCCTACCTGGTACCGCGCTTCGCCTTCTACCGGCAGATCAGCACCGCCGTGATGGCCCTGCTCGCCCAGCTGTCCCCGCTGGTGGAGCCGCTCAGCCTGGACGAGGCGTTCGTCGACCTGGAAGCCGGTGGGCTCCCCGCCGATGCCGGAGGCGCCGCGGCCCGTCGGATCGGGGAGCGGCTCCGGGCGGACATCAGGGCCACCACCGGACTCAGCGGATCGGTCGGGCTTGCCGCCTCCAAGATGATCGCCAAGATCGCGTCCGAGCAGGCCAAACCGGACGGGCTGGTCCTGATCGAGCCGGGCACCGAGCGCGCGCTGCTGGCGCCGCAGTCGGTGCGCATCCTGCCCGGTGTGGGGCCGGCCACCGCCGACACCCTGCGGCGGGCGGGCATCACCACCGTCGGTGAAGCCGACGAGGCGGGGGAGGCGGAGCTGCTGCGGCTGCTGGGCCGGGCGCACGGCGGTGCGGTGCACACGATGGCCGCCGGCATCGACAACCGGCCGGTGGTGGGGGACCGGGAGTCGAAGTCCGTCTCCGTGGAGGACACCTACGACACCGACATGACAGACCGCACGCGTATCCAGCAGGAGATCGCCCGACTCGCCGAGCGCTGCGCGCAGCGGCTGCGCGGCGCCGGCCGATCGGGCCGCACGGTGGTGATCAAGGTCCGGCGGTACGACTTCGCGACGCTCACCCGGTCGGAGACGCTGCGGGGGCCGACGGACGACAGCGGGGTGATCCGGGAGGCCGCCGCGCGGCTGCTGGACGCGGTCGACACCACCGAGGGCGTGCGGCTGCTCGGCGTCGGTGTGAGCGGCCTGGCGGACTTCACCCAGGAGGACCTGTTCGCGCAGGCGATCCGACCGCCCACGGGCGAGCCGCCGGACCCGGTCAGGCCGGAGCCCACGGGC
>NZ_BAAHCA010000314.1:0-5072 GCF_054776295.1 Streptomyces sparsus | reverse complement strand
GCGTTCGAGGCCCCCGCCGAGCTGCTTGCCCGCACCTTGACATTGATCAATGTGACAACAGTCGATGGCTGCGTCAAGGGTGCTGTCCGCCCTGTGGATACCGCTGGTAACACCCGCCCGTCCGCGACACCCTCCCGCTCCGGCCCGCACCTCCCGCCGCACCTCCGCCGTCCGCCACCTCCGCCCCGCAACCGCCACCCGCGGTCGCCGCCCGCACCGCCCCGCCGCACCCCACGTCGCGGGCGCTCCGCCCCCGCCGCCGGGCGACGACGCGGGCCCCGCCTCCCGCTTCGCCCCCGCCCCCGGCCCGATGTCCCGTACGGGATGTACGACCTGAGGCGTAGAGAGATCCAGCCGTGGGGGCTGACGTCCTGTGTGCGCTGCGCCACTACCGTCAGGGACGTGACTGTGATCGCGACCGAAAGCCTCAGCAAGCGGTACCCCAGGGTGACCGCGCTCGACCGGCTGTCCGTGGACATCACACCGGGCGTTACCGGCCTGGTGGGCGCCAACGGAGCCGGAAAATCCACTCTGATCAAGATCCTGCTCGGCCTCGCTCCGGCCACCGAGGGCACCGCGAGCGTGCTCGGCATGGACGTGCGCACCCAGGGCTCCGCCATCCGGGAGCGGGTCGGCTACATGCCCGAGCACGACTGCCTGCCGCCGGACGTGTCGGCTACCGAGTTCGTCGTCCACCTGGCCCGGATGTCCGGGCTGCCGGCGACCGCGGCACGGGAGCGGACCGCGGACACCCTGCGGCACGTCGGCCTCTACGAGGAGCGGTACCGCCCGATGGGCGGCTACTCCACCGGCATGAAGCAGCGCGTCAAGCTGGCGCAGGCCCTGGTGCACGACCCGCAACTGGTGCTGCTCGACGAGCCCACCAACGGCCTCGACCCGGTCGGCCGCGACGACATGCTCGGCCTGATCCGCCGGGTGCACACCGACTTCGGCATCTCGGTGCTGGTCACCTCGCACCTGCTGGGCGAGTTGGAACGCACCTGCGACCACGTGGTCGTCATCGACGGCGGGGCGTTGCTGCGGTCCTCCGCGACGTCCGACTTCACGCAGGCCACGGCGGCCCTGGCCGTCGAGGTCACCGACTCCGAGCGGTACCCGGACGGCAGCAGCGCGCTGCGCGCGGCGCTCGTCGAGGCGGGCCTCCGGGCCGAGCCGGAGCCGGCCGCCGACGGCCTGCCCGGCGCCGGGCACGTGGTGCTCGTCGACGTGCAGGACGACAGCGCGTACGACAGGGTCCGGGACACGATCGCAGACCTCGGCCTCGGCCTGGTGCGGATGGAACAGCGCCGCCACCACATCGCCGAGGTATTCCAGACCAGCCGGCCGCAGCACACCGCGGGCCGGGAAGGAGGCGGCAGCGATGCGGTCTGAGTCATCCACGCCCCGCTCCGACCGGTCGGCCCAGCCGGCCGGGACCACGGACGGCCTGTCGAAGGCCCCAGGCGCGCAGCACCGGCAGGCCCAGTCGCCGCCGGTCGGCGCCGGGTCCGGCGCGAGCATCCACAACATCGGCTACCGCAACTACGACGGGCCCCGGCTGGGCCGCGCCTACGCGCGGACGTCGCTGTTCGCGCAGTCGCTGCGCGGCGCCTACGGGCTCGGCCGGTCGGGCAAGTCCAAGGTCCTGCCGATGATCCTGTTCGGCGTGATGTGCGTACCCGCACTGATCATGGTGGCCGTCGCGATCTTCACCGGTGCGAACGCTCTGCCGCTGGAGTACACCGAGTACCCGCTCTACATGATGCCGCTCATCGGGCTGTTCATCGCCTCGGCGGCGCCCCAGTCGGTCTCCCGCGACCTGCGGTTCAGCACCGTGCCGCTGTACTTCTCCCGGCCCATCGAGCGCAGTGACTACGTGCTGGCGAAGTTCGCCGCGATGACGGGCGCGCTGGTCCTCTTCCTCGGGGTGCCGATGGTGGTGCTCTACGCCGGCGGGCTGCTGGCCGAACTCGGCTTCGCGGAGCAGACGAAGGGCTTCGCACTC
This sequence comes from Streptomyces sparsus, assembly GCF_054776295.1. Classification (NCBI taxonomy): domain Bacteria; kingdom Bacillati; phylum Actinomycetota; class Actinomycetes; order Kitasatosporales; family Streptomycetaceae; genus Streptomyces; species Streptomyces sparsus. The sequence goes on along the minus strand of NZ_BAAHCA010000314.1, from coordinate 3,067 downwards.
GGCATGGTGCTGGTGCTGGTCTTCTCGGTGCTGCACGCGGGCATCGGTCTGCTGGTCGCCGCCCTCACGCCGCGCCGCGGGTTCGGTGTGGCGGCCATCATCGCGGTCCTCACGATCCCCTACTTCGCGGTCACGACCGTGCAGTTCATCGCCTGGGAGCAGGGTGCGTCGGAGGCCGTGAGCTGGCTGGGCCTGGCTTCGCCCGGCTCGCTCATGGCCGGCCTCCAGTCGAAGTTCCTCGGCGGGGTCTCCGACTTCCCCGGCGAGCTGGTGCCCGGGAACGTCGCGGGCGTCTGCTACCTGCTGGTGACGGCCGCGCTGATCGCCGGCAGCTACCTGCTGCTGCTCCGCCGCTACGGCAAGGCGGGCCTGTGAGCAGGCGGCCGAGCCCCGCAGCCGTCGGGCCGAGCGCCACGGCCGGGGCGAGCCCCGCAGCCGTCGGGCCGCAGTCGAGAGTTACGCCCGTGAACGAGGAGACGTTGTGACCACCATCCGTATCGACCACGCGTCCCGCTGGTTCGGCAACGTCGTCGCAGTCAACGACGTCACCGTGGACATCGCGCCCGGCGTGACCGGACTGCTCGGCCCCAACGGCGCGGGCAAGTCCACGCTGATCCACATGATGGGCGGATTCCTCGCCCCCTCGGTCGGCACCGTCACGCTGGACGGCGAGACGATCTGGCGCAACGAGTCGGTGTACCGGGAGATCGGGCTGGTGCCCGAGCGCGAGGGCATGTACGACTTCCTCACCGGCGAGGAGTTCGTGCTGGCCAACGCCGAGCTGCACGGCCTGGACGACCCGGGCGCCGCCTCCCGCCGGGCGCTGGCCACGGTGGAGATGGAGTACGCCGCCGACCGACGCATCTCGACGTACAGCAAGGGCATGCGGCAGCGCGTCAAGATGGCCTCCGCGCTGGTCCACAACCCCTCGGTGCTGCTGCTCGACGAGCCGTTCAACGGCATGGACCCGCGGCAGCGCATGCAACTGATGGAGCTGCTGCGGCAGATGGGGGCGGAGGGGCGCACGGTCCTGTTCTCCTCGCACATCCTGGAGGAGGTCGAGCAGCTCGCCTCGCACATCGAGGTGATCGTGGCGGGCCGCCACGCCGCCAGCGGTGACTTCCGCAGGATCAGGCGGCTGATGACCGACCGGCCGCACCGCTACCTGGTGCGTTCCAGCGACGACCGGGCACTGGCGGCGGCGCTGATCGCCGACCCGTCCACGGCGGGCATCCAGTTCGACGCCGAAGAGCACGCCCTGCGCGTCCAGGCGGTCGACTTCAGCCGGTTCACCACCGAACTCCCGCGGATCGCGAAGTCCCACGGCATCCGGCTCCTGACCGTCTCACCGTCGGACGAGTCCCTGGAATCCGTCTTCTCCTACCTCGTCACGGCCTAGCAAGGAGCCCCGCGATGCCCACTTACGATCCCACCGTCGCCCGGCTCACCTACCGGGCGCTGCTCGGCCGCCGCCGGGCCCTGATCCTGTGCGCGCTGCCCGCGCTGCTGCTGCTGATCGCGGTCGCGGTGCGCGGGTTCGGCGCCGCCGACGACGACGTCGCGGTGCGACTGCTGAGCGGTTTCGCGCTGGCCACGATGGTCCCGCTGATCGGCGTCATCGCCGGCACCGGCGCCATCGGCCCGGAGATCGACGACGGCTCGATCGTCTACCTCCTGGCCAAGCCGCTGAAGCGGTCCACCATCATCTTCACCAAGCTGATCGTCGCGGTCGGCGTCACCATGGCGTTCTCGGCGCTGCCGGTGCTCGTCGCCGGGTTCGTGCTCGTCGGCAACAGCCAGCAGATCGCCATCGGCTTCGCGATCGCTGCCGTGGTCGCGTCCATCGCGTACAGCGCGCTGTTCCTGCTGCTCGGCACGATCAGCCGGCACGCCGTGGTGTTCGGCCTGGTCTACGCCCTGATCTGGGAGGCGCTGTTCGGTTCGCTGGTACCGGGTGCCCGCACCCTCAGCGTCCAGCAGTGGGCGCTGTCGGTCGCCGACCGGGTGGTCGGCAGCGGCGTCAGCATCACCACCGAGGTCGGTCTGCCGTTGGCCGCGGTGCTGCTGGTGGCGGTGACGGTCGCCGGCACCTGGTACGCCGGGCACCGGCTGCGCGGCCTCACCCTCGCCGGCGAGGAGTGACGTGCGGGGGGCGGGCGTCCGTCCCCCCCACGCTCGTCCGTCCAGGAGCAGTTCCCGTGACCGTCGCACGCCGGCGGCGTTGAACCCCGCGCACTGCCGGTTCAGCGATGGGAACTGCTTCGATGACGTGTCACCGCCTCTCCGCCCGGGTTGTCACCGGCGCCGCACTGGCCGCCGCACTGGGGGCACTGCCCGCCCAGGCCGCCGCGGTCTCCGGCCCGGACCTGCCGCTGCCGGTGCTGGAGCCGCAGATGCACGAGCCGCCCGGCGGCGGGGCGTGGGAGAAGGACGGGTTGCGGCTCGACGCCGCCGAGAACCGGGCCGTCGACGAGTTCCTCAACCGTGCCGAGCGTGCGGAGAAGCAGCTCAGCCCGCAGGTGCGCACGGTCGCCTCCTGGAGCGGTGCCGAACTGGTCGGCTTCGACCACCGGTTGAAGTCGCCCGACTCGCTGAAGCGCAAGGTCGCCACCTGGCTCACCGAGGACTCCTCGCAGGACGTGCACGAGGCGCTGGCGGACGTCAACGACTCGGTCCGCTACACCCTCCAGTGGCCCGAGGAGGAGTACACCGAGGGGGTGCGCGGCGCGTCCCGGATGCTCGCGGCCTTCGGGCACGGCAACGTCCGGTGGAGCAACACCTGGAAGGCCCGTGACAGTTACAAGGCGGTCAACTCCGCCTGGCGGGACGCCATGACGGACCACCGTTTCGAGGTGCAGTTCCACACCCCGGCCAGCCACCGGGCCGCCGTCGTCACGCATCCGCTCTACGAGGAGCAGCGGCTGCCCGGCACGCCGCCGGAGCGGGTGGCGGAGCTGAAGCGGCAGCAGGGCCGGATCTTCGCCGCGGTCCCGGTGCCGGACGGCGCGGAGCGTCTCACCGCACCCCGCCTGCTGCCCCCGGTCCCCGTCCCCGCCCGCTGACGTCC
>NZ_BAAHCA010000313.1:0-5079 GCF_054776295.1 Streptomyces sparsus | reverse complement strand
GGCCACACCTCCGCCGGCACGGCGGGACCCGGCCGCACACGGTCGCGGCCGGGTCGAGTTGCCGTCCGGTCGGGACGCGGGCCGCGGCGTCCTGCGCAGCCCGACGCTGACGTCACCTCCGCCGTCATCGGTCAGCGTGACACCGTCGCAGGAGAACCGCTGCGCGGCACTGTGGTCGGGGTCCGTCGCGCCGCCGTCGAGGGATGAGCACCGGTTATGGGCCGCGCTTGACGGCCCCGCCCTCGTCACGGATGAGGTTGCCGTCGACGTCGTGGATGCCCGCGAGCACGGCGTCGCGCTCGGCACCGGTGGACTCGGGCGGTATGCCGGCGTTCCTGGCGGCACCAACCTCGTCATCGGCCCGGAGGACGGCAGCACACTGACGGCCGGAACGGCCGGCCACGCGTACACCGAGACGCTCGACACGCAGCGGCAAGGGGGCTCCCTACCTGGCCCCCACCCACCACTCACAACGGCCAGGCGGCCAGCAGATCGCCAGGGCCGTAGACGGCATCGAGCCCCGGACAGTCGACCCCGCTGCGCGAGACCGCCACGACCGGAACGGGTTCGTCGGTGAGGGCGGCCCGGTGTCGATGGAGAGCCGCCAGGTCGTGCCGGTCGAAGGGTGACTGTTCCAGCCACTTGATGGAGCCGAGGAAGAGCAGCTTCTTGGCTACGGGGGCGCGGTCCGCACCGATGATGTCGATCTCGACGTCGTTGGTGCGGGTCCAGTAACCGCCCACCGCGGGGGCTGCGGGGAGTTGATCGTCGGGCAGGATCCGGGCGAGCGCCTCTCGGATGAGCGGCTCAACCGCCCGTCCGCGCCAGCTGGTCCAGCTCTCCCGGATCCGCGCCAAGGTCAGATCGCCCCGCCCCCGCTCGATCTCCTCCATGGAGGGGCCGAGCAGATGCAGCCAAAACCGCAGGTAGGGATCGGCCACCCGGTAGCGGCGGTCCTTCGACGGGCGCAGCGCTACGGGCAGCTCCGCAGCGACGATCCGCTTGTCCGTGAGCAGCTCCAGCGCTCGTTGCAGCGGCGTGGCCCCGATTCCGCCGGCCGCACGAGCGATGTTGGTGAAGGTCCGCTCACCACTGCCGATTGCCGCCAGCACCGTGCGCGCCTGAGCCTGCGGAGGGAATTCGGCAGCCAGCGAACGTTCGGCCGACACCAGCAGGGCCGAGACCGGGTCACTCAGCGCCTCACCGAGGAAGTCCCACAGCCCTGCGCCCCGCGACCACTCCGCGCAGGTCAGCGGCAGCCCGCCCGTGACCAGCGCGGCGTCGAAGGCTTCCGCCGGATCCAGCCCGAGCATCCGCCCCACCTCGGCGGGGTTCAGCGGCCCCAGCACCATCTCCCGGCCCCGTTGATGGAAGGGGCGGCCGTAGCTGTTCAGAGCCTCCATCATCGACAGATCGGAGCCGATGAGGACCAACAGCACAGGCTTGGTCTCCAGCACCCGGTCCCAGGCCCGCTGCAGCATTCCCTCGAACGCTCCATCGCCATCCATGAGGTAGGGCACCTCGTCGATGACCAGCACGCTCGCCCGGTCGGCGGGCAGCGCCGCAGCGAGCACATCGAACGCGGCGTCCCAACTCTCCGGCCGTGCGGCGGCCACCAGCCCCGCCAACGGCAGCGTTGATGCTTCGGCGTCCCGGGCCAGCCGTGACAGATCATGCCCCGTGGACGCGCCGGTCGCCGCGTAGAACAAGAACGGGGCCCCGGAGCGCTCCGCGAACTGCTCGACCAGTCGCGACTTGCCCACCCGGCGCCGCCCACGCAACATCACGCACCGGCCGGGCCGATCTCCACCGACTCCTGCCGCGACCCTCTGCAGCTGCCCCTCCAACGCCGCGAGCTCCTGCCGACGACCCACGAATTCCACCACGTCCGCCGACCTCCGTACGTGTTACTAACAGTTGCATTACTAACATAGATGTTAGCGAACTGCGCCGAGCGCCACTCACGATCACGAGTCCGGGACCTGCCCCCAAGGACCGTGCGTCACCGGTTCGGTCGCGCGAAGTCGTCACCAGGATCGGACGTTCCTGGTGACGACGCCAACGACGCGCGAGCGGCGTAGACCTGTCACGTCGGGTGCTCACTGTCGGCCTTCGTATCAACCGGTGAACGTGGAAGTGGCCCGTCATACGCCCGCGATCCGGGCCGGCTCAGCGCGACGGAGTTCGTGGGCCTCGGCCAGGAGCAGGTAGCTGCTCGCGGTCCAGGTGTAAGCACGGTCACGCAGGCCCGCGCCCGTGAGGGCGTCGAAGTTCTCCGCGAAACCAGAGGTCTCGCAGAGAGCGCGGAAGCGGGCACTGATGTCGTCCGCAAGACGGTGGTGACCGGCACGGCGCAGACCGTCCTCGACGAGCACGGTGGACGGGGCCCAGATCGGACCGCGCCAGTAGCCGTCCGCGAGGTAGTGCGGTGAGGCGGGCTGTTCGGTGGCCAGACCGTGGGTGGTCAGATGCGACTGGATTCTCTCGGCCAGCAGGACACCGACGTGCTCGGGCAGGTACTCGCCCAACACCACGGGCATCAGGTCGAGAAGGCCGGCGCTGGTCCAGGTTTCGGTGCTGTCGGCGGAACGGGTGGCGAACCGTTCTCCCGTCCACAGCTCCGCGAACATCGCGGTCTCTAAGTCCTGATCCGGCGCTACGGGACACTGTCCTTTCACGCCGCGGGCCAAAACAGATCACACCGCCACGAGCCGGACGCGATCGCCGCAGAGCTTGGTCATGTCGTCGATATCGGAGGTCAACATGACCACGGGGCGGTGCTGTCGCAACGCGGCCTCGGCGACCCCCGTATCGATCGCGTACCTGTGCCCATGCAAGCCAGCACCGATCAGCAGCTTCGAGGCCGCCCTCGCCTCGTCGTCACCCACCGCGACCACACGCAGTCCGGAGAGCACCCAGTTGAGGCGAGACATGTTCGTGCGAGCGTGGACGACCTCGATGATGGTGAGTGCGCTGATCACGACCTCCATGCCGCGCGAGCGTGCCTCGGCTACCAGCGCCACCACCTGCTCGTCATCGGCGAGCAGCTTCGAGAGCCCTTCGCTGTCGAGGACCAGCGTCCCCTCGTGACTCAGCTTGCGGCGGGCCACTCACCCTCCTCGGCGAACGCCTCGTCGAAGACCTGCCGCGCTCGATTGCGGGCCTGCTCGGATACCGGCCCCTTGCGGCTCTCGTAGTCCGCCAGATACTCGTCAAGGACCTGCCCACGCAACTCACGCTCGACCGCCTCGGCAATGAACGCGGAGAATTCCCGCTTACCCACCCGCGCCCGGATCGCCTCCGCGGTCCCTTCGGGCAGCGACAGGCTCACCCGCGTCGCCGGCCCTTCCCCGATGCTGTACGTCGTCTCACCCATGCCCCGAGTGTGTCAAACGAGTAGGAAAAGTGCTACGCCCAGACCTGCGTGGAGCCCCAGAGCCGTGAAGAAGGTGTGCACAGCCGCTCCCCCTCACTCCCACATCGGGCAGCGCAACATCCGAACCCAGCACGGGCGCCCCCATCCCCTCCCAGCACGGGCAAACAAAGGGCCCGACCCCGAAGAGCCGGACCCTCGTGACCTGCACGTCTGCCAGTTCAGCGACGCCAGTGCTACGTCACCCGCTACACGTTGAAACGGAACTCCACCACGTCGCCGTCGCGCATGACGTAGTCCTTGCCCTCCATGCGGGCCTTGCCCTTGGCGCGGGCCTCGGCGACGGAACCGGTCTCGACGAGGTCGCCGTAGGAGATGACCTCGGCCTTGATGAAGCCCTTCTGGAAGTCGGTGTGGATCACACCGGCCGCCTCGGGGGCGGTGGCGCCCTTCTTGATGGTCCAGGCGCGGGCTTCCTTGGGGCCGGCTGTCAGGTAGGTCTGGAGGCCGAGGGTCTGGAAGCCGACCCGGGCAAGGTTGGCGAGGCCGGGCTCCTCCTGGCCGACGGACTGCAGCAGCTCCAGGGCCTCGTCGTCGTCCAGTTCGGCGAGGTCGGACTCCAGCTTGGCGTTGAGGAAGATGGCCTCGGCGGGGGCGACGAGGGCGCGCTGCTCGTCCTTGAACGCCTCGTCGGTCAGCTCGTCCTCGTCGACGTTGAAGACGTAGAGGAACGGCTTGACGGTGAGGAGGTGCAGCTCCCGCAGCGGCTCGGCGCGCTCGGTGCCCTGGGCGATTCCGGCGGAGAAGAGGGTGCGGCCCTCCTCGAGCAGCGCCTTGGCCTCCTCGACGGCCTTGACCGTGGCGACCTTGTCCTTCTGGATCCGGGAGTCCTTCTGGAGCCGGGGCAGGGCCTTCTCGACGCTCTGGAGGTCGGCGAGGATCAGCTCGGTGTTGATCGTCTCGATGTCGTCGCGCGGGGAGACCTTGCCGTCGACGTGCACGACGTTCTCGTCCTGGAAGGCGCGGATGACCTGGCAGATCGCGTCGGACTCACGGATGTTCGCCAGGAACTTGTTGCCCAGCCCCTCACCTTCGCTGGCACCGCGGACGATGCCGGCGATGTCCACGAAGTCGACGGTGGCGGGAAGCTTGCGCTGGGAGGAGAAGATCTCGGCCAGCTTGTCGAGCCGGGGGTCGGGCACGCCGACGACGCCGACGTTCGGCTCGATCGTGGCGAACGGGTAGTTGGCCGCCAGCACGTCGTTCTTGGTCAGGGCGTTGAACAGAGTCGACTTGCCGACGTTGGGCAGGCCGACGATTCCGATCGTGAGCGACACGTGGCGACTTCCCGTTGCGAGAGGATCCGGTGGGCGGGCCCGGCGAGCGTACCGGCCGGTCGTCCAGTCTACGGGCGGCTCGCGGCCCCGGGTGACGGGCCGGCTGAGGGCTGGGTCTCACCGGCCGTGCTGCGCGCGGTGCCCGGTTCGTCTCGGCGGATCGTCCGACCGGATCCGGTCGGACGGCGTCGAACAGGGGGCGAACACCGGCCATGCGCGTGTCCGTACCGTCGCGGCCCGTGCCCGGCGTCCTACGTTGGTGCGGTGGAGCAACACAGCGCCCCCCTCAGCCAGCCCAGCCGGCGGCGGGCCTTCCCGTCGCAGGCGCCGTCGCAGGCGCCGTCGAAGTCGCCCGGCTCGCGTGCGGCG
>NZ_BAAHCA010000312.1:0-5094 GCF_054776295.1 Streptomyces sparsus | reverse complement strand
GACCTACGGCAGGACCCGGCACACCCTCGTGGACCGTTCCGCCTACGACGGCCCGCTCCTGCTCGGTGCGGTGGATGCGGAAGCCGCGGTGCGGCAGCAGGCCGCTGTCCGGCGCGGCGGAGGAGAGGAAGGAGAACTCCAGCGCGGACCCGGCGGTGGGCCGGCCGGCCCGGGTGCCGGGGCCGGCTGCCGGGTCCTCCGCGACCGAGAGCCCCTGGAGCCTGGCCAGGAATCCGTCGGACGGCGGGGGCGGCACGGCGGCGGCGAAGACGTTCTTCACCCGGCGCTGCGCGTCAGCCTCCGCCTTGCAGCCGTGGCAGGTGGCGAGGTGGGCGAGGACCCGCTCGCGCGCCTCGTGGCCCAGCTCGCCGTCGATGAGCCCGGCCAAGCGGTCCCCGAGGTGCTGCTCGGCCACGGTGGGTTCCGTGGTGCCGCTCACGCGCTGCCGCCTCCCTCCAGCGGGGCGCCCACCGCTCCGACGGGCACCTCTGCCGGTGCGCGAAGCTCGGCACGGCGTTCCGGGGAGCGGTGTTGCAGCGACTTGCGCAGGTGGGAGCGGCCGCGGTGGATGCGGCTGCGGACGGTGCCGAGCTTGACGCCGAGGGTGGCCGCGATCTCCTCGTAGGACAGCCCCTCGATGTCGCAGAGCACCACCGCGGCCCGGAACTCCGGGGCGAGGGTGTCCAGGGCCTGCTGCACGTCCGCGTCGAAGTGGGTGTCCTGGAAGTGCTGCTGCGGGGAGGGCTCCCGGCTGGGCAGCCGCTCCGCGGCGTCGTCGCCGAGCGCGTCGAAGCGGATGCGCTGCTTGCGGCGGACCATGTCCAGGAAGAGGTTGGTCGTGATGCGGTGCAGCCAGCCCTCGAAGGTGCCCGGCGTGTACGTGGACAGCGACCGGAAGACGCGGACGAAGACCTCCTGGGTGAGGTCCTCGGCGTCGTGCTGGTTGCCGGTCAGCCGGTACGCGAGCCGGTAGACCCGTGAACTGTGCGTGCTGACGATCTCCGCCCAGGACGGCGGGGTCCACGCCTGGCTGTCCGCGTCGGTGGAGAACGTCGCCGTGGTGCGCGGGGCCGGGGTGGAGGCGGAATCGGCGGCGTGGCTGCGGTCAGCGGTGTAGGTCACGGATGTTGGCCCGACGGACGACCTGCGGAGACGCCTCAGCACCCCCCGGTCACCGGCCGTAGCCGCACCTCCCCTGTTGGCTCTGGTGGTGTCCAGTGGAGCACCTACCATAGCCATCCTGCCCGTTAGCTCCAGATAAGCATTTTTGACCAGCATTTGGTCGTGTCCCCTCGCCGGGCCTCCGCGGTCGCTCACAGTCACCTGTCCTCTTCAACGCGCGGTCCCATCAGCGGGTTCCCGGGCCCAGCGGATACAGTCACGGTTGCGTGGGTCCACGGGGACAGGAGAGTTGAAATTACCGGCAACCGGCAGACGAGCTGGGCGTTCGCCGACGCGTACGGCGTGGAGAACGCCGACAGTGCCGCGAACGTGGCGCTGAGCTGGGCGCACGACCGGGCACGGGAAGTCGGACTGCGCGCGGTGTCGGACGGCACGGGGGCGGCGCTGCGGCTGCTGGCCGCCGCGACGGACGCCAAGGCCGTCGCCGAGATCGGGACGGGGACGGGCGTCTCCGGTATTCACCTGCTGCACGGCATGCGCCCCGACGGGGTGCTCACCACCGTCGATCTCGAACCGGAGCGGCAGCAGTTCGCCCGGCAGGCGTTCCGGGCGGCCGGGTTCGCCGGCAACCGGGCGAGGTTCATCCCCGGCCGGGCCCTGGACGTGCTGCCCCGGCTGGCCGACGGCGGCTACGACCTCGTCTTCTGCGACGGCGACCGCCTGGAGTGCCTGGACTACCTCGCCGAGGCGCTGCGGCTGCTGCGCCCGGGCGGCCTGGTCTGCTTCGAGGGCGTCTTCGCCGACGGCCGGACCGTCGACTCCTCCGCGCAGCCCGCCGAGGTGCTGAAGCTGCGCGAGCTGCTGCGCACCGTCCGCGACAGCGGCGGCCTGCTGCCCACGCTGCTCCCGGTGGGCGACGGCCTGCTCTGCGCCGTCAAGCGCGGCACCTGAGCGACCGCCGCCCCGGCCCGTCGCCGACCCACTGCCCACCACCGCACCGGCCCGTCCGCCGGGAACGCCGACTGCCCCCGGAGCCGAGGGCTCCGGGGGCAGTCAAGAATTCGTGGCGCCGGTGGCGCGGACAGGTCGCCGTCAGTCGCAGACCTTCTTCAGTTCCTCACCGAGAGCGACCGCCTCGTCGCGGTTCAGCTCTACAACGAGCCGCCCGCCACCTTCGAGCGGAACGCGCATGATGATGCCCCGCCCCTCCTTGGTCACCTCGAGCGGGCCATCACCCGTTCGCGGCTTCATGGCCGCCATGCTCGTTCCCCTTCCTGAAACCAGCTCATCACAGCCGGCGGCCCCAGAAAGGCACGGTGTCACCGGCATCGAACACATTGCTTCCCGGCCATTATCCCGCATGGCACGACCCGATGACCAACATCGGTGGTGATCACCTTGGTAACGCTCTTCCGCAAAACGCCTCATTTCGGCGATCACGCTGCAATACCGCCCCCGCCGGGACGCCGACCGGGTTGACGCAGGTCACACCGGGGGCCGTATGTCGGCGCCCGCCGATGTCCGCCATGCTGGGCCCATGGCCGACACCGTGCTCTACGACCTGACCGAAGGTCTCGCGACCGTCACCCTGAACCGCGCCGACGCGATGAACGCGTTGGACACCGAAACGAAGATCGCCCTGCGGGACGCCCTGCAACAGGCAGCGGGCGATTCGGCCGTTCGGGCGGTGCTGCTGACCGGCACCGGCCGGGCCTTCTGCGTGGGACAGGACCTCAAGGAACACATCAAGGCCCTCCAGGGCAGCGGCGGCAGCGCGCTGAACACCGTCGAGGAGCACTACAACCCGATCACACTGGCGATCGCGTCCATGCCGAAGCCCGTGGTGGCCGGGGTGAACGGGGTCGCCGCCGGGGCCGGGGCCGGTTTCGCGTTCGCCGCCGACTACCGGGTGATCGCCGACACCGCCGCGTTCAACACCTCGTTCGCGGGGGTCGCCCTGTCCACCGACTCGGGCATGGCGTGGACGCTGCCCAGGCTGGTCGGGCCGGCCCGGGCGACCGAGCTGCTGCTCTTCCCGCGCACGGTGAAGGCGCCGGAAGCCCTGGAGCTGGGTCTGGCGCACCGGGTGGTGCCCGCCGACGAACTGCCCGCGGAGGCCGAGGCGGTGGCCCGCCGGCTGGCGGAGGGCCCCACGCTGGCCTTCGCCGCGATGAAGGAGGCGATGGCGTTCGGCGCCTCGCACTCGCTCGCGGACACGCTGGCCAAGGAGTCCGAACTCCAGCTGCGGGCCGGCGCCTCGCGGGACCACGGGATCGCGGTGGCCTCATTCGTCGCCAAGGAACGCCCGGAGTTCACCGGCACCTGACCGCCCGTGCGCGCACCTGACCGCCCGTCCGCACGGGGACCCCGCCGGCCCCGGCGGGGTCGTCAGCGGCTGACGCACTCCGCAAGGTGGTCGTTGACCAGGCCGCAGGCCTGTATCAGCGCGTAGGCGGTGGTCGGGCCGACGAAGCGGAAGCCGCGGCGCTTCAGCTCCTTGGCGAGTGCGGCGGACCGCTCGGTCGCGGCCGGCACATCGTCGGTGGTCACCGGCACGGGGCGGGCGGCGGCCGGTTCCGGCGCGTGCGACCAGATCAGGGCGTCCAGCTCACCGGGCGGCCAGCCCGCCGCGACCCGGGCGTTGGCGAGCGCCGCGTCGATCTTGGCGCGGTTGCGGATGATGCCCGGGTCGGCGAGCAGGCGCTCCCGGTCCGCCTCGGTGAAGGCGGCCACCTCGGCGATCCGGAACCCCGCGAACGCCGCCCGGAAACCCTCCCGGCGCCGCAGGATCGTCAGCCACGACAGGCCGGACTGGAACGCCTCCAGGCACAGCCGTTCGAAGAGGGCGTCGTCGCCGTGGACCGGTCGGCCCCACTCGGTGTCGTGGTAGGCGGTGTAGTCCGGGGTGGAGACGCCCCAGGGGCAGCGGAGCCGGCCGTCCGGGCCGGGGAGCGGCCCGCTCACCGCTGCTCGGGGTCGTCCTGCTCGCCTTCCTGGAACAAGCCGCCGCGGCCCATCGCGGCGGCCTGCGCGCCGGCCAGCGCCGACTCCAGCTCGGCGATGCGGGCGTCCCGCTCGGCGCGGAACTCGCCGAGCCGGTCCAGCACCTCGTCGACCTCGGACATGCGGTAGCCGCGCAGCGCCAGCGGCAGGCGCAGCGACTCCACGTCGGCACGGCCCACCGGACGGTCCTCGGGCAGCGGGTCCACCGGGACGTCCGGCTCGGCGTCCCGCAGGCCGCCCTCCACCGCCCGCCCGGAACCGTCGCCGCTGCCGACGACGGCCAGCGTGACCGCGCCGACCACCGCGAGCATCGCGATCAGCAGGAACCAGAACACGGCGTTCACCTCGGGATCAGTCGGTAGGAGGTGCCCTGATCGTGCCATGCGGCACGCCGCCGGTGGCGGGCACCCGCCCGATCGTGCCACGCGGCACCGGCGGTTAGGGTCGGCGTGGCACGATCGGGCGGCGCGGGCGCCGCAGCCGGGGCGCAGGCAGGGCGACACCGCGCCGCCCGCACCGGAGAATCGAAGGGAACGCCTCGAACATGCTGCGGCTGGGACGACGGGAGTTCGGCGCGCACGAACCCGTGATCATGGCGATCGTGAACCGCACTCCGGACTCCTTCTACGACCGGGGGGCGACCTTTCTCGACGAGCCCGCGCTGGAGCGGGTCGAGCAGGCGGTGGCGGAGGGCGCGGCCATCGTCGACGTGGGCGGGGTCAAGGCGGGGCCGGGCGACGAGGTCAGCACCGCGGAGGAGATCCGGCGCACCGTGGGGTTCGTCGCCGAGGTCCGCCGCCGGCACCCGGACGTCGTGATCAGTGTGGACACCTGGCGGCACGAGGTCGGCGAGGCGGTGTGCGAGGCCGGGGCGGACCTGCTCAACGACGCCTGGGGCGGGGTGGATCCGCGACTGGCCGAGGTCGCCGCGCGGTACCGCACGGGCCTGGTGTGCACGCACGCCGGCGG
>NZ_BAAHCA010000311.1:0-5096 GCF_054776295.1 Streptomyces sparsus | reverse complement strand
CCCACACCGGTCACGCCCAACCAGGGCAAGTTCACAAGAGCGTGTTACGAGCTCTCAGTAGCCGATGAGGTAAGGGTGCACCTGAGGAGTTGGGACTTGGCTTGATCATGATCTGCTGGAGTGGGCACCTGGCAGGTCCGACTGTGGGGCCAGTTGCGTACCTGGCTGCTGCATGAGCTGTGGTCGAATGCATCCGTGGTCGTTCAACGCGTTCACGCATAGGGATCTCGAAGCTCTTACCTCTCTGCGCCGCTGTGGGGTTTCCTGGACACAGCTTCCCGGCAGAGTGTATTTCGATGGCACTGCCACTCATTTCCTATCGAAGGGAGACAACGGACATGGCCGGGAGAAGGCGAAGGAAGAACCTGATCGACGACTTACTCGATCGGACTGATGACGCGAGCCGTGACATGACCAAAGTCGTCCGCCGGGCGCTCACGGGCCGAAGGAAGAAGAGGAAGGGCGGCGCGCGGAAGTGGGCTAAGCGCAACAACGAGGCGCTCGAAGCTCTGGCGCTCCAGCTCGACCGGTACATCAAACACGACCGCGAGATGGCACAGTCCGGCAGCAAGGAGTGAGCGGAGGGCAGGGCGCCTACGTCTGCGCCGGCTGCCGCACAGCCGGCCGGGTCAGGAAGGCGGTCTAGTGGCTCAGCAGCGCGGGCGCCGTGCCGTGCACATTCTTGGCCGCCTCGGCGTTCAGGAGATGTCCCGGACAGCCAAGAGCCGGTGGTCGCAGCGCAGAGGGGGGCCGCCAGAGGGAAGCGCCGAGCATCAACGGGCCGTGGCGATCCGTCTAACACTGGAACGGCTGGGCCCGCTGTACGTCAAGATCGGCCAGATTCTCACTACGCGGCCTGACTTTGTACCCGAGTATGTCCGCGACGAGCTTGCGCTACTGACAGATCAGGTCACAGTCCATCCCTTCGCCCCCTTTGCGGAAGTTCTGGAGGAGGAGCTCGGCGCTGACTGGCGTGCCTCCTTCAGCTCTTTCGAAACAGACCAGCCGCTGGGAGCCGCCTCCTTGGCACAGGTGTACCGTGCCACCCGTAGGGACGGGACACCGTGCGTAGTCAAGATCCAACGGCCTGGATCCATTGACGCCGTTCTCGGCGACATGCAGGTCCTGCGCCGCGTTGCCAAAGTGATTGGGCGCGGGGCACCCCGCTTCAACGAGGTTATCGACATTGCGGCCATGCTCGACGTCGTCTTCCGCGCCATGGCTGACGAGTTGGATTTCACGCGAGAAGCCGACAACATGAAGGACGCCAGGAAGGCAGCTCGCGAGTACAAAACCATTAAGATTCCGAAGCCGATTTTAGCTACTCCGCGGGTATTGATTCAAACACTTGCCGACGGTCAATCGGCCAACCGTCTGAAAGAGGATGAGTTAAGCACCAAGCAGCGGAAAAAGGTGGCCAAGGAACTGATGGCCTACGTATTCAAGAGTTACTTCACGGGCCGCGTATTTCATGCCGATCCGCACCCGGGAAACGTCTTGGTCAGCCCGAACGGTAGGGCTCACATCATTGACTGGGGCATGGTCGGCCGGCTGGACCGCAGCACAAGTTCTGCAGTGCTGGGAGCCATGGTATCGATGGCTTACAACGACGGACCGGCTCTAGCACGATCCTGGATGCAGCTCGGCACCACGTTGCCCTGGAGCGATATCGGAGGGTTTGTATCAGATATCGCACGGTTCGTACCACACGTGACGGATGCCTCCTTGGAGAAGATGAACTTTGGCGTGGCCCTCACCAGTGTGCTGACTTTCTCTACTCGCCGAGGCATCCAAACATCTCCCAATGTCTCGATGATAGGGAAATCCGTCGCCAATCTGGAAGGTACCGTTCGTTATATTTATCCTCGCTTAAAAATGTCGGATATCATTCGGAGTACCCTACGGGACATTCTTACTGAACTTGCGCATGACAGTATCTCGCAAGAACAGTTGGCCCTACATGCACTCACAGTGTTCCAGGGCATGTCTCAGAGTCCGAGAGAAGCCAGTGGGATACTCACAGATTTGGCACAACGCCAGCTCACCGTCCACAATCACACTCGACTTCATGACACTCGCCTCAGCAAGCCAGGGTACGTCGCCGCACTTATAGCTGCACACAAACGGAATCAGTGAGAACGACCTTGTCATGCCATTTGTTGCGGATAAGATTCCAGCCTCGTGCTGGCGACAGAGCAACCGCAGCAAACCCGGAGCCACACATTGAAGATGCGAAGAAACCCACTTAGCTACCTGACGTCACTGCCGGACCACGGCGACCTGGTACAGATACGCGCCGGTGGGTGGAAGGCATACGTGCTCTGTCACTCCGACCTGACCCAACAGGTCCTTCTAGGCGACCGCACCTTCGGCAAAGGTGGCCCTGTCTTCGACAAGATTCAGACAGTAGTCGAAAACAGTATAGTCACTTGCCCACATCGCGATCATCGACGGCAACGGCGACTCCTTCAACCAGCATTCCACCACGAGCGGATGGGCGGCTACGCACAGTCGATGACAGAAGAAATCAACATCTTGCTGGCTTCCTGGCGAGACAGGGAGGTAATCGACGTACCTGCCGAAATGGCATCGATCATCAGCAATGGCGTGACCAGCACCCTGTTCACTGCGGACGCCGCCCGCGAGGCCGCCCGCGCCGTGCGCGAATCACTCGACGTCATTTTCGACGGCGTCTACCGGCAAATGGTTATGCCTCTGCCGCTGCTGAACCGTCTACCGACCCCGGCCAATCGCCGCGCCTTGACGCAGAGGAGAACAACGACGATCCGGGCGGGCCCACCACTCTGTTGTTCACCCACGGTCTGCACGGAGGCCCGCACGGTGAGCGCCGACGATGCTCCCCGCCCCCGAGCGCCGCACTACCGAAGGCCGGACTGCCAGCTTCCCCCTAACGAGCTGGTGCGCGGTTGGCGGTGAGACGTCGTGGACTTCGGTGTGGCCCGTGTTCACGTCTGCCGTGTCGAGCTCAGGTCCACGGTCTGCTGGTGGGACAGCAGGCCGGCGACGGCTTGGATCGTGTCACTCATATAGTCGCGGCGGCCGAGGTGGCGGGCCAGTGCCCGCCAGTTCTTGAGATGGGCGATGCCGTGCTCGACCCGGATACGCCGTGAGGAATGTGCCTTGCGCTGCCGCTCGTACATCTCCTCGTACCAGTCCGGGGCGTTCCTCTTGAACTTGCGGTGTGGTGGTGTGATCACCCGTCCGCCGGTCTGGGCGCCCAGACCCTGATAGCCGGCGTCGGCGAGGATCTCCACCGCGGGTCCGTCCGCCAGGAGCTTGACCAGCCCTAACTGGCGGGCGTGAGTGATGTCCGCGCAACTGCCGGACTTGGTCGGGCTACAGAAGAGCACGCGGCCGGCCCCGTCCGTGACGACCATGGTCTTGACCGCGTTCTGCTTGTTCTTGCCGGAGATGAACCTGTCGCGGTCCTTGCGCCCGGCGGCCGGGCGGCGGACCCGAATCTCGGTGCCGTCGATGATCCCGGTCCTCCCGTCGGCACCGAGGTGGTCGATGACCTCGTCCAGGGTCCGCAGCCGCACGCCCGGGCTGACGGTGCACCCTCGCTCGGCGAGCAGGGGTCGCACCTCTGCGATGGCACGAGTGATGGTGGAGCGATCGACACCGAACCAGCAGGCGAGCACGTCGTGCGTGGTGGCATGCCGAAGGTGCACGAGCGTGGCCAGGAGCCGGTCGACGAACACCAACCGGTGCTTCGCACCCGCGCCCACAGCGCGCTTCCGCGGCCGAGACGCAAGCTCGGCTTGGTGCCGTTCATGCCACAACGGGCCCAGCTCTGCAACCAGTTCAGCGATCACGTCGGCCGACAGGCCCGTGACCCTCCGGTCGCTGACGATCGCTACACGAGACGCGTTCCCCACCACACGACCATGATCGATGAACAGAAGCTCGACGCCTCACCGCCAACCATGCACGAGCTCGTTAGGGCCGTTCGCACTGTTGGAAAGCCCCGAACACGAACACTTCGGGTACGAGGAGGGACAGACGACAGGGGTGCTGTTCTCTTCGCCGGAGAAGGTCAGCGTGCTTCGACAGCGCCATGACATGATCCTGCGGCAGGCCCTCAACCCTGAGGAGTCGGCCCGATTGATCAACGAGTTGGCGGAGGAACTATGAGCGGCGAAACGACATGGTTCAAGTCCAGCCACAGCGACAGCGAAGGCAGTGCCTGCCTCGAAGTCGCCCTCTCCTGGCGGAAGTCCACCCACAGCAATAGCGAAGGGGGCAACTGCGTGGAGGTGGCGGAGTGTCCGGAGACCGTGCACGTGCGGGACTCCAAGCGCCTCGCCGGGCCGCGACTGGCCTTTCCCGCACATGCCTGGTCCCGCTTCCTCGCGGACCTCACCGCCTGATCACGCCAGCGTCCGCCCGGGTCACACCTCGCGGATCACGCGGGCCGGGTTGCCGACGGCGACGACGTTCGCCGGCAGGTCGCGGGTGACGACGGCTCCGGCGCCGACGACGGTGTTCTCACCGATGGTCACGCCCGGGCAGACGATGACGCCGCCGCCCAGCCACACGTTGTCGCCGATGGTGATCGGCTCGGCGGCCTCCCACTTCGCCCGGCGCGCCTCCGGCTCGACGGGGTGGGTGGGCGTGAGCAGTTGCACGTTGGGGCCGATCTGCACGTCGGCGCCGATGGTGACCCGGCCGACGTCGAGCAGCGTCAGTCCGTAGTTGACGAAGGTGCGCGGGCCGACGGTCGTCTGGTAGCCGTAGTCGAGGCGCAGCGGGGGCCGGATCTCGACGTCCTCGCCGACCTCGCCGAGCAGTTCGGTGAGCAGTTCCCGCCGCTTCTCGGAGTCGGCGGCGCTGGTGGCGTTGAAGCGCTCGCTGAGCAGCGCCGCGCGCAGGGTCTCGGCGGCGAGTTCCGGGTCGTCGGCGAGATACGGCTCACCGGCGAGCATGCGTTCCTTCTGGCTGGCCACGGCGGGTCCTCCCCGGGGTCGGACCCCGTTCGTGTGCACGGCTGGGACGGACGGCGAGAGGCCGCCCGCCCACACGCTACGCAGTCCCGCCGCACGAGGCGCACCCGCCCGGCAGTGGGTTGCCGGGCG
>NZ_BAAHCA010000310.1:0-5109 GCF_054776295.1 Streptomyces sparsus | reverse complement strand
GGCAGGCGCGTCGGGTCAGCCGCGGTCGTCCGGTGTGCGACCGCCGGCGGCCGGGCCTTCGTCGTCCAGGTCACCGCCGGCGTCCGGGGCGTCACTGTCGTGCCAGCGGGGGTCATGTCGCCACTGGAGGTTGCGCTCGTGGGCCGTCTGCATCGCGTGTGCGGCCTCCTCGCGGCTCGCGTACGGGCCGAACCGGTCCCGGGCCGGGCACTCGGGACCCTCCTCGACCTTCTGGTGCTTGAGGCAGTAGAACCACTCGCCCGGCTTGCCTACCGTCTTGCGCTGGAAGAGAGCCATGCGTTCATGCTGCCCCACCGGCGGCCGGAGCGTCACGGTTAGACTCACGCGCATGTCTGGCCAGTCACTCCTCTCCCCCGGCACGCTCTCCCCCAGGCGTACCGTGCCCGCCGCCGTCCCGCGTCCCGAGTACGTGGACAGGGACGCGCCCACGCCGTACACCGGTCCCGAGGTGCAGGACGCCGAAACGGTGGAGCGCATGCGGATCGCCGGCCGTATCGCGGCGCGGGCCCTCGCGGAGGCGGCCGGGCACATCGCGCCGGGCGTCACCACCGACAAGCTCGACGAGGTCGCGCACACCTACATGTGCGACCACGGCGCCTACCCCTCCACGCTGGGCTACCGCCGGTTCCCGAAGTCCCTGTGCACCTCGGTCAACGAGGTCATCTGCCACGGCATCCCGGACTCGACGGTGCTGCGTGACGGCGACATCGTGAACCTGGACGTGACCGCCTTCATCCACGGCGTACACGGCGACAACAACGCCACCTACCTGTGCGGCGACGTGGACGAGGAGTCGCGGCTGCTGGTGGAGCGGACCAGGGAGTCCCTGAACCGGGCGATCAAGGCGGTCCGCCCGGGCCGCCAGATCAACATCATCGGCAGGGTCATCGAGTCCTACGCCAAGCGCTTCGGTTACGGCGTGGTCCGCGACTTCACCGGGCACGGCATCAACACGTCGTTCCACTCCGGCCTGATCGTGCCGCACTACGACGACCCGCGGGCGACCACCGTGATGCAGCCGGGAATGACCTTCACCATCGAGCCGATGCTGACCCTCGGCACCCACGAGTGGGACATGTGGGAGGACGGCTGGACGGTCGTCACCAAGGACCGCCGCCGCACCGCCCAGTTCGAGCACACCCTGGTCGTGACGGACTCGGGCGCGGAGGTCCTCACTCTGCCCTGAGTCCCGCACCGGCCGCCCGCACGGCCGCCGGACAGCCCGGCATTCCCCGCCCCGCGCGGAGGATGCCGGGCTTCTTCACGTTTTCCCGACGGGCCGGCCGGATAGGATCCCGGTTGCCGACACCGTGTCGGCAAGGGATTGACTTAGGTAAGCCTAAGTAGGAGGATCTGCGTCAGGTGGGCGCAGCAGCGCCGCCGTCCCTTCACTCCTGGTTCCCGGAGGCCCGTCTTGGCCGCGTCCGACGCAACGCCGTTCTCCCAGCTGATCCGTACCGCCTCGCACGAACAGCACACGGAAGCCGAGAACTCCTCCTTCATGGGTGACCTGCTCGGCGGCCGGCTCGGTGTGGCGGCCTACGCCCGCTACACCGAGCAGCTCTGGTTCGTCTACCGCGCGCTGGAGGAGTCCGCCGGGCGCCTGCTGTCGGACCCGGTCGCGGGCCCGTTCATCCGGCCCGAGCTGTTCCGGGTGGCCGCGCTGGAGCGGGATCTGCGCCACCTGCACGGCGGCGACGGCTGGGCCGTCGGGCTGAAGCCGCTGCCGGCCACCGCCGACTACGCCACCCGCATCACCGAGGTCGCCCTGGACTGGCCGGGCGGCTACGTCGCCCACCACTACACGCGTTATCTCGGCGACCTCTCCGGGGGCCAGATCATCCGCGGCACGGCCGAGCGGACCTGGGGCTTCGAGCGCAAGGGCGACGGGGTGCGCTTCTACGTCTTCGACGACATCGCCAACCCGGCGGCGTTCAAGCGCGAGTACCGCGGACTACTGGACGCCCTCCCGGCCGACGACCTGGAGAAGCAGCGCGTCATCGACGAGTGCCGGCAGGCGTTCGCGCTCAACACCGCCGTCTTCCGGGACCTGGGCGCGCAGTTCCCGCTCACCGCCTGACGCCCGGCAGAGCGGCCGACACCCTCCTGCGCCCGCCCGGGGGCGGCGGGGTCAGCCGCCTTCGGCGGAGACGAGCCCGGTGCGCTGGTCGAGAAAGCGCACCTGGCCGTCCTCCTCGTCCTCCGGCGGCACCAGCACGGCCTGGAGCGTGACGTAGACCTGCGTCAGCCACTGCTTGCTCTCGCCCTTGAGCAGCGGCTTCACCAGGGGGCGCACGGTCGGCGTGTATCCGGAGGCGACGGTCTGCTTGGTCTGGTGGTGCGAGGTGAAGAAGACGAGCGCGGAGCCGTCGGTGGTGCGCAGCCCGACCGGCGGATAGCCGGCGCTGTCCGCCGGCAGGTCCGCCCACTCGTTGCGGGCGGCCGGGCGGTTCGCCGACTTCGCGCGGGTGGACCGGCGTTCACTGGTCTGCGGCCCGTCGGCGAAGGTGTCACCCCGGCCGTTCTGGAGGTAGTCGGTGTAGGCGGCGCTCAGTTTCTCGGGCGCGATCAGCAGGCCGGCGTCCTCGCCGCTGCCCGCGTCCGCGCCACCGTCGGCGTCCTTGCCACCGTCCTCGCCGTTGCCGGTCACGGGGCGGGCGAAGCCGTCCTTGTCGGTGGCGAAGTCGGGCACGTCCTCCGCCTGCAGCACCGCCAGGTAGGACGCCTTCCACTTCTCGTCGACGCCGGCCCGGCTGAAGGCGAGCAGCCGGCGCACACCGTCGTCCGCACCGGTCGCCGCGTCGACCAGGAAGTACTTGGGCCAACCGGCCTGACGGGGTATGTGGAAGCGCGGCTCGCTCAGCACCAGCGGCTCGTGGTCGCTGTTGCCTTCCGGGGCGAGCGCCTTCCGGGCACGCAACGCGGCCCGGTTGATCTCACCCAGACCGGCGTGCTCGACCGTGCTGTTGAGGGACGCGTCGAAGTTCCGGTCGGCCTTGTTGCTCACGCGCACGAAGTCCTTGAGCACCTTCTTCGCCTCGGCCCGTTCGACGGCCGGCACCACGGCCCGCTCGCCGTGCACCGTCAGGCACCCGGACAGCGTCGCCGCCAGCACCACCACGGCCCCCGCAGCCACCAGCATTCGCGCTCTCACGCCCGTGCCCTCCCGAACCCCCGCAACCGCTTCGCAGAGTGGCACCCTACCGCCGCGCTCCGTCGCCGCCGCGCGGGCCCTACCGCACCGGGACCACCAGCCGGGCCCCGGTGCGGGGGTGGGCGACGAGCTCCACCGGCTGGCGGTAGACCCGACTGAGCAGGTCGACGCCGAGCACCTGGTCCGGCGGGCCGACCGCGGCGATCCGCCCCTCGTGCAGCACCGCCACCCGGTCCGCGTGGGCCGCCGCGAGTTGCAGGTCGTGCAGGACCACCGCCACGGCCGCTCCGCTCGCCGCACGCTGCCGGCACACGCGCAGCACCAGCTCCTGGTGGCGCAGGTCGAGGGCGGCGGTCGGCTCGTCGAGAAACAGCAGCGGGGTGCGCTGGGCGAGGACCCGGGCCAGCGCCACCCGGGCCCGCTCGCCGCCGGAGAGCGCGGCGAAGGGGCGGGCGGCGAAGCCGGTGGTCTCGGTGACGGCCATCGCCTCCGCCACGGCCGCCTCGTCCTCGTCCTCGGCGGGGGTGCCCGCCCACGGCGCCCGGCCCATCAGCACCACGTCCTCGACCGCGAAGGGGAACGCCAGCGTGGCCGCCTGCGGCAGCACGGCGCGGCGCAACGCCAGGTCGCGGGCACGCCATTCACCCGCCGGTCGGCCCGCGACGAGAACCTGGCCGCTGTCGGCGCGCAGGTCTCCGGCGAGGGCGGCGAGCAGCGTCGACTTGCCGGCCCCGTTCGGGCCGACCAGCGCCAGCACCTCCCCCGCGACGACGTCCACGTCCACGCCGTCCAGTACCGCGCGTCCGCCCAGTCGCACGCCCAGCGCGCAGGCCTGTGCCGGGGTGTCTCCGGGGGCGGGAGCGGCGGGCAGTTCCCGGCCGCGGGTGCGCGGGTTCCTCCAGCGGGTCATGCCCAGCCTCCTTGTCCACGGCGGGTGCGGCGCAGCAGCCAGAAGAAGAACGGGCTGCCGAACAGGGCGGTGAGCACGCCGAGCGGCAGTTCGGCGGGTTGCGCGGCGGTGCGCGCGGCCAGGTCCGCGGCCACCAGGACGAGTGCGCCGCCGATGGCGCTGCCGGGCACCAGGAAGCGGTGCCCCGGCCCGGCGGCCATGCGCAGCAGGTGCGGCACCAGCAGGCCGACGAAGGTGACGATGCCGGCGACCGCCACCGCTGCCGCGGTGAGCAGCGCGACCACGAGGATCAGGGTCAGGCGCAGTCGTTCGACGTCCACGCCGAGGTGCCGCGCGGGCCGTTCACCGAGTGCGAGCAGGTCCAGCTTGCGGGCGTGCAGCGGCGCCAGCAGCAGCCCGAGGGCGGCACAGGGCAGTACGGCCAGCACCTTGGGCCAGGTGGCCTGGGAGAGGGAGCCGAGCTGCCAGAAGGTGATCTGGGTGATCTGCGCGTTGTCGGCGAAGAAGATACAGAGGCCGATGAGCGCTCCCGCGAAGGCGTTGACCGCGATGCCGGTGAGGATGAGGGTGACCACTTCGGTGCGTCCACCGGACCGGGAGAGCGTGTAGACGACCAGCACGGTGACCAGCCCGGCGAGGAACGCGCAGACGGTGACCGTCCACGGGCCGAGGAAGCTGAGCCCGAAGGCGATCGAGGCGACCGCTCCGACGGCCGCGCCCGCGGAGATGCCGATGACGCCGGGTTCGGCGAGCGGATTGCCGAACACTCCCTGCGTCAGGGCCCCGGCGCAGCCGAGCGACGCCCCGACCAGCAGGGCCAGGACGACGCGGGACAGCCGGACGTTCCACAGCACGCTCTCCCCCACCCGGTCCAGTGGGGCGCCGCCGAGGCCGGCACCGTGGACGAGCGAGCCCACCAGGTCACCGAGCGGGATGCCGTAGGCGCCGATCGCGGCGGAGAGCAGCGCGCAGCCGGCCACGGCTGCGAGCAGCAGCACGGTCAGCGGCGCGGTGCGGGAGCGGG
>NZ_BAAHCA010000309.1:0-5115 GCF_054776295.1 Streptomyces sparsus | reverse complement strand
CGCCCGGCCGCGGCCCCCGACTCCGGTGACGGCGGCTCGGCCGGTGACGGACAATGTGCGCGGGAGTCCACCCGCCGGCCCTCCCCCGCTCCCCGGCGGCGTCCGCGGTGCGGCGCTCCCGGCGAAACCCGCACACCACACCTCGCAGGAGTGAACAGGCATGGGACGCGCCACCGACCGCCGCCGCGTCATCCGGGTCCGCGACGGCCGGATCAGTGCCCGGCCCGACACCCTGGTGTCGGAGGAACCGCTGGAGATCCGGCTCAACGGCAGACCGCTGGCGATCACCATGCGCACCCCGGGTGACGACTTCGCGCTGGCCGCCGGCTTCCTGGTCGGCGAGGGCGTGCTCGGCAGCGCCGACGAACTGGCCGGCATCACGTACTGCGCCGGCACGGCCGAGGACGGGACCAACCAGTACAACGTGGTCGACGTCCGCCTCGCCGCTGGGGTGCCGGTGCCGGACATCACCCTGGAACGCAACGTCTACACCAGCTCCTCCTGCGGGCTGTGCGGCAAGGCCAGCCTGGACGCGGTGCGGGCCACCGCCCGCTGGTCGCTGTCTGCCGACTTCCCCGACCCGGTACCGCTGCCGGTGCTGTCCGCGCTGCCCGACCGGCTGCGCGCGGCGCAGCGGGTGTTCGACCGCACCGGCGGGCTGCTCGCCGCCGCGCTGTTCACGCCGCGCGGTGAGCTGCTGGACGTACGGGAGGACGTCGGCCGGCACAACGCGGTGGACAAGCTGGTCGGCCGTGCCCTTCAACAGGGCCGGCTGCCGCTGTCCGACAACGTGCTGCTCGTCTCCGGACGCGCCTCGTTCGAGCTGGCCCAGAAGGCGGTGACGGCCGGGCTGCCCGTCCTGGCGGCGGTGTCGGCGCCCTCCTCCCTGGCGGTGGACCTCGCCGTGGAGACGGGCCTGACACTGGTCGGCTTCCTGCGGGGCGACTCCATGAACGTCTACGCCGGGGAGCACCGCCTGGACCTCTCCGGCTCCGTCTCCCCGCGCTGACTCCGGCCGAGGTCAGCCCGCGTCGGGGGCGGGCCGGGCGCCGTGCGGCCGAGGGCCCGGGTCGCCGTCCTCCGGCGGCGCGTCCCCGTCCGGTCCGGCGCGGCGGCCCAGGCGTCGGGCGAGCACGGCGCAGACCATCAGCTGCATCTGGTGGAACAGCATCAGCGGCAGCACGGCGAGTGAGGCCTCGGCGCCGAAGAGCACCGCGGCCATCGGCAGTCCCACGGCGAGTGACTTCTTCGAGCCGGCGAACAGCACCGTGACCCGGTCCGCGCGGGAGAAGCCGAGCGCGCGGGAGCCGTAGGCGGTGAGCAGCAGCATGACCGCCAGCAGTACGGCCTCGGCCCCGAACAGGCCGGCCAGCCGCCACGGCGAGACCCGCTCCCAGACGCCCTCCGTCATGCCTCGGCTGAACGCCGTGTAGACGACCACGAGGATGGCGCCGCGGTCCACCGCGCCGAGGACCGCGCGGTGCCGGGTGACGAAGCCGCCGATCCACCGCCGCAGCAGCTGGCCGGCGAGGAACGGCGCGAGCAGCTGGCTGCCGATGCCCAGCAGGCTGTCGACGGAGAAGCCGGCGCCGGACCCGATCAGCAGCCCGGCCAGCAGCGGGGTCAGCACGATGCCCAGCAGGCTGGAGTAGGTGCCCGCGGAGATCGCGGCGGGCACGTTGCCGCGGGCGATGGAGGTGAAGGCGATCGACGACTGGATGGTGGAGGGCACGATGCACAGGAACAGCAGCCCGCGCCACAGGTCCTCGGTCAGCACGTGCGGGACCAGGCCCCGGGCCGCCAGGCCGAGCAGCGGGAACACCAGGAAGGTGCAGGCGAGCACGGTCAGGTGGAGCCGCCAGTGGCGGAGCCCGTCGAGGGTCTCCCGAGTGGACAGCCGGGCGCCGTGGAGGAAGAAGAGCAGCCCGATCGCGATCTTCGCGACGACGTCGGCGGCTTCGGCCGCGGGACCGCTCGCGGGCAGCAGCGCGGCGAGCGCCACGGTGGCCACGAGCAGTACCAGGAACGGGTCGACGAGGCGGATGAGGCGGCGCATGGGCCTACTGAACCACGGAGCCGTCCGGCGGCCGTCGCCCGTCCCCGCCCGGGGCAGTGGAGCGGCGGGAGCGGGTCCGCGGCGCCTGCCGTCGGCCGAGGGGCCTGACTGCCCATGGAGCGGACTGACCTGCGGCAACCGGCTTCCCGCTGTCACCGGCTTCCGGTAGCGTCGCAACGCTGTGTGGTGCGCACAGCACACAGAGGAGATCAGCTGTTGCGAGAATTGACCGTTCCCGCATTGGTGACGACGCCCCAGGTCGGCGGGCTGGCGGATGTCGTCTTCGACCGTGCCGGTACGGAACCGTCACGGGTGGTGCTCGCCCGCAAGGACACCGACGGGGCCTGGCGGGACGTCACCGCGGCGGCGTTCCGCGACGAGGTGCTGGCGCTCGCCCGGGGACTGCTCGCCGAGGGCGTCCGGTTCGGCGACCGCGTGGCGATCATGTCGCGGACCCGCTACGAGTGGACGCTCTTCGACTTCGCCCTCTGGGCGGTGGGGGCGCAGTCGGTGCCGGTGTACCCGACGGCGTCCGCCGAGCAGGTGCACTGGATGCTGCACGACGCGGAGGTGTCGGCGGTCGTGGTCGAGCACGAGGACCACGCGATGACCATCGGTTCGGTGATCCACCGGTTGCCGCTGCTGAAGCGCCTGTGGCAGTTGGACACCGGTGCGGAGGAGCGGCTGGTCGCTGCCGGCGCCCGGATCGACGACGAGGTGGTGCACCGGCATCGGATGGCGATCACCCCGGACAGCGTCGCGACGATCGTCTACACCTCGGGCACCCTGGGCCGCCCCAAGGGCTGTGTGCTGACGCACGCCAACTTCATGGCCGAGTGCGACAACGTCGTCGAGCGCTACCGGTCGGTGTTCCGGACAGGTTCCGGCCCCCCGCCGTGCACGCTGCTGTTCCTGCCGCTGGCCCACGTCTTCGGACGCATGGTGGAGGTGGCGGGCATCCGGCACGGCGTCCGGATGGGTCACCAGCCGGACATGCGGGCAGCGGCCCTGTTACCCGACTTCGCCTCCTTCCGGCCGACGTTCCTGCTGGCGGTGCCCTACCTCTTCGAGCGGATCCACCAGGCCGCCCGCCGCAAGGCCGAGACGGAGGGGCGGCTCGGCGTCTTCGACCGGGCCGCGGACGTGGCGGTGCGGTACGCCGAGGCGATGGAGGACAGGGCGTTCGGTGTCGGACCGGGCCCGAGCCCCGCCCTGCGGGTGCAGCACCAGGTCTTCGAGCGGATGGTGTACGGGCGGTTGCGCGCGTCGTTGGGCGGCAGGTGCCGGTACGCCATGTCCGGCGGGTCGGCGATGGACCGCCGGCTGGGGCTGTTCTTCGACGGGGCGGGCCTGCGCATCTTCGAGGGCTACGGGCTGACCGAGACGACGGCGGCCGCGGTGGCCAACCCGCCGGAACGGCCGCGCTTCGGCACCGTGGGGCGCCCGGTGCCGGGGACCTCGGTGCGGATCGCGCACGACGGGGAGGTCTGGGTCCACGGCCGCCAGGTGTTCCAGGGCTACCACAACCACTCCTCGGCGACGAACTCCACACTGCACAAGGGCTGGCTGGCGACGGGCGACATGGGCGCGATGGATGACGACGGCTATCTGACGATCACCGGACGCAAGAAGGACATCCTGGTGACGTCCAGCGGCAAGAGCGTCTCCCCCACCGTTCTGGAGGAGCGGGTACGGGACCATCCGCTGGTGGACCGGTGCCTGGTGGTCGGCAACGACCGTCCCTACGTGGCCGCGCTGGTGACCCTGGACACCGACGCGGTCGGGCACTGGCTGGCGATGCGCCACAAGCCGGAGCTGTCCCCGAACGAGCTGGTCAGGGACACCGAGCTGGAGGCGGAGATCCGGCGGGCGGTGGTCGCCGCGAACACCAGGGTGTCGCAGGCGGAGTCCATCCGGACGTTCCGGATACTGGGCGTGCGCTTCACCGAGGAGCAGGGCCTGCTGACCCCCTCGCAGAAGCTCAAGCGCCGGGCCGTCGAGAAGGCGTTCGCCGTGGAGATCGAGGCGCTCTACCGCACCTGACCGCGGCGGCGGACCGGCCGGCCGGTCGGTCGGAAGGCGGGCGCGGCAGGTGATGCGGCGGCTTTTGTGGGAATGCGGCACTGAGCGTGATCGTTGACGCCTGAGAGAAAGCATGTCTGGTCAAAGCATGTCCGTGAACAACGTTAGGACCCTCCGCCCGTGAGCAACGTCCCCAACATCACCCTCAACAACGGTGTGGCGATGCCGCAGCTCGGTTTCGGCGTGTGGCAGGTGCCGGACGACGAGGCCGCCACCACCATCGGACAGGCCATCGAGGCCGGTTACCGCAGCATCGACACGGCGGCCGTCTACGGCAACGAGGTGGGCACCGGCAAGGCGATCGCCGCGGCCGGTCTGCCGCGCGAGGAACTGTTCGTCACCACGAAGCTGTGGAATGACGACCAGGGCTACGACAGCGCGCTGCGCGCGTTCGACGCCTCGATCGGCCGGCTGGGCCTGGAGTACGTCGACCTGTACCTGATCCACTGGCCGCTGCCGATGCAGGACCGCTTCGTCGACACCTGGCGCGCCTTCGAGCGTCTGCTCGCCGACGGCCGCGTCAAGGCCATCGGTGTGTCGAACTTCCAGCCCGCCCACCTCCAGCGGCTGCTCGACGAGACGTCCGTGGTCCCGGCCCTCAACCAGGTGGAGCTGCACCCCTCGCTCCAGCAGGACCAGCTCCGCGCCTTCCACTCCGCGCACGGCATCGCCACCGAGGCGTGGTCGCCGCTGGGCCAGGGCAAGGACATCCTCGACGACCCGCAGATCCGCAAGATCGCGGAGAAGCACGACCGCACCCCGGCGCAGGTCATCCTGCGCTGGCACCTCCAGCTGGGCAACGTGGTGATCCCGAAGTCGGTGACGCCGGCCCGGATCAAGCAGAACATCGACGTGTTCGGCTTCGAGCTCGACACCACCGACCTCTCGGCGATCTCCGCCCTCAACACCGGGAAGCGGCTCGGCCCCGACCCGGACACCATGCAGGGCTGAAGCACCCTCCCGCCGCCGCGCCCGCG
>NZ_BAAHCA010000308.1:0-5115 GCF_054776295.1 Streptomyces sparsus | reverse complement strand
GGGGTCGGCCGCGGCGCCGGGCGCGACCCGCGGGACGGTGCTGTGGGACATGGGCTGGGTGCCTCCCTCGGGCCGGGCGCGGTCAGGAGGCGGGGGTGCCGGTCTCGTCGAGCAGCTTGCGGTACCAGTCGCGCAGCTTGTCGCCGCCGCGGGAGCGCCAGTCGGAGACGGCCTGCTGCATGTCGGAGACCTTCTTGCGGCCCCGCACGATGTCCTTCTCCAGGTCCTCGAACTGGCTGTTGAGCTCGGCGAACCGGTTGGGCTCCTGCACCTGCATGCCGTGGAAGAGCGGCTTGCGCACGTGCGGGCCCTGGCGCTGCTGCCAGCCGATCATGCCCTTCACCACGTCCGGGTGGTCGGGGTAGGCGAAGAACTGCTGCGGGCTGGCGATGTACTCGTACGTCGCGAAGACCTGGTTGTTGCCCTGCTCGGTCTTGGTGAGCGCCCCGCCCTTCAGCGTGTGGTGGGTGCCCTCGATGCCGTACGCCTTCAGCCGCTGCTCCTTGGTGCCGTAGGGCGCGGCGGTGTAGTTGGCGAGGGCGAGGATGTCGGCGATCTTCTTCTTGTCGGTGTCCTTGTTGACGAACGCCCAGATGTTGGAGGGCTGTCCGGCGTACAGCGTCGGGTCGCCGCCGTCGTGCGCGAAGTAGTCCATGGCGGCCATGGCGAAGTCGGGCTTGTCGGCGCGCTGGACGACGGTCTTGCCGTACCAGTCGGAGATGTCGGCGTTGTACATCCACACCTGGCCGGCGGCGAACAGGTTGCCGATGTCGCCCTGTTCGGACTTGGCGTCCGGGTGCACGACGCCCGCCGAGTACAGCGAACGCGACCACTCCAGCGCCTCCAGGAAGGCGTCCGTCTCGTAGCGGTTGACGAGCTTGCCGTCGACGAGCTGCCAGTAGTAGGGCTTCTCCGGCAGCACCCCGAAGAAGCCGTACGCCGCCCACGTCATGTCGCCGCAGCCCCACACCTTGTTCCGCGCCGAGGTGATCTCCTTGGCGAGGTCGAGGAACTCCTTGGCGGTGGTGGGCGCCTCGTAGCCCTTCCCCTCGAAGAGGTCCGCCCGGTAGAAGGGCGTGATGTTGGGGATGACGGAGGCGGGCATCGGCAGCCCGCGCAGCTTGCCGCCGAACACGGCCCGCTGCCAGGCGCCGGTGGGGATGGCGGCGAGGTTCGGGTAGTCCTTGACCCGGTCGCCGGACAGGTAGGGGCCGAGGTCGGCGAACTTGTTGTTGACCGCGCTGGGTATCTTGCCGCCCAGCTCCCAGCCGGGAATGACGACGACGTCGGCGATCGAGCTGGAGGCCAGCACCGCGCCGAGCTTCTGCCCGTAGGTGTTGCCGTCCTGGTTCTGCCAGGTGACGTCGACGCCGACGGCCTCGTTCATCGCCTTCCAGTACGGGTTGTCGCGCCCCGGTGAGGTACCCCACAGCGGAGCCATCACCGTCACTGAGCTGCCCTTGCCGAGCTTGGTGGGCACCGAGACGGCCAGCTTGTCGGCGGGCAGCGCGGTCGTGAAGCCGATCGCCGACCCGTCGCGGCTGGGCAGGTCGGGCTCGACGACGTCCGAGGGCACGTACGTCGGCAGGATGCCCTTGAGGTCCTTGCCGGTGGTGGTCCCCTCGTTGGAGGAGTTGCTGCCCGAGCCCCCGCACGCGGTGAGCAGCGGCAGCCCGCCGCTCACGGCTGCCGCCGCGACGGCGGTGGAGGCCAGGAAGCTTCTCCGGCTGGGGGCGGAAGTGGAGTTCGGCGTCATTGCGTCAACCCTTCAGTGGCGCACCAGGACAACACGCGGCGGTGGTCCGCCGATCGGCTCCTGTGTCTGAGACGAGGCGTGCCGGCACACGGGAAGCGGACGGGAATCGAAGGGGGAGCAGGATTCCGAGGCTGTGGGGCTTCGTCCTGCCGGGGTCCTTCGTCGAAGCGCTTCGATGTTGCTGCGAGGTTAAGTGACGGGCTCATGGCGCACAAGAGTCGGGTTGGCAATAATTCGGAGCCTTGACAGCGGGGGGTGCGTCGACACAGCATCGAAGCGCTTCGAACTCGTTACGGGCCCGCCACCGAGCTGAACGGCAGACCCGCGTTCGTCCTCCCGTGCACCTCCCGCCACGGGCCACGCGAGCGCCCGCCCGGGCCCCGCGCCCGCCTCCCTCCCCGAAGCCCGCACCCTCCCGAACCCCCGCCCTCCCCGAACCCACCCCTGACCCAGACCGCCTCCCTGACCCAGCCCGAGGGGAAACGCCCGTGTTGGAGCCCCAACCGCTCTTCCGCAACCCGCAGTCGCCGTTCGGCGAGCGGATCGACGACCTGCTCGCGCGCCTCACGCTCGACGAGCGGATCGCGATGCTCCACCAGTTCGCCCCGGCCGTCGAACGGCTCGGCGTCGCCGCCTTCCGGACCGGACAGGAAGCCCTGCACGGCGTCGCCTGGATGGGCCCGGCGACCGTCTTCCCGCAGGCGGTCGGCCTGGGCGCGACCTGGAACGAGGACCTCGTGCGCCGCGTCGGCGCGGCGGTCGGCACCGAGACCCGGGCGATGCGCGCCCGGGACGACCGGGTCGGCCTCAACGTCTGGGCCCCGACCGTCAACCTGCTGCGCAACCCGCTGTGGGGCCGCAACGAGGAGGGCTACTCCGAGGACCCGGCACTGACCTCCGCCATCGCCGTCGCCTACACCCGCGGCCTGCGCGGAGACCACCCGCGCTACTGGCGGACCGCTCCCGTCCTCAAGCACTGGCTGGCCCACAACAACGAGACCGACCGTGCCACCTCCTCCGCGTCGGTCCGCCCCCGCGTCCTGCACGAGTACGACCTGCGGGCGTTCCGCCCCGCGGTGGAAGCCGGTGCCGTGGCCGGCGTGATGCCCGCCTACAACCTCGTCAACGGCCGGCCCAACCACCTCTCACCCGAACTGCGCAGCCAGCTGCGGCAGTGGACGGACCAGGAACTGCTGGTCTGCTCCGACGCCGGCGCCCCCTCCAACCTCGTCGACGCCGAGCACTGCTTCGACACCCACGAGCAGGCCACCGCCGCCGCACTGCGCGCCGGCGTCGACAGCTTCACCGACCACGGCCAGGACCCGACCACCATGCTGGCCCGGCTGCGCGGAGCGCTGGACCAGGGCCTCATCGACGAGTCGCACGTCAACACCGCCGTACGCCGCCAACTCGCCGTCCGGTTCGCGCTCGGCGAGTTCGACCCCGAACTCGACTTGTACGCCGGCACGCAGGACTTCGACACCCCCGAGCACCGCGCGCTCGCCCTGGAAGCCGCGGAGCAGGCCGTCGTCCTGCTCAAGAACGAGCCGCCGAGCGGGAACGCCGACGGCCGGGGCACGCTGGCCCGGCAGCCGTCCGGGACGGCCCCCACCCCGCCGACGTCACCGGCACCCCCCGCATCACCCGCGCCGCTGCTGCCGCTGCCCGAGGGGGTGCGCGTCGCGGTGGTCGGGCCGCTCGCCGACGAATGCAAGCTCGACTGGTACAGCGGCACCCTGATCCACCGCTCCACCCCCTTCGACGGCCTGCGCGACCGGTTCGGCGCCGACGCGGTGACCCTCGCCGACGGCCTGGACCGGGTGCGGCTGCACACCGCGGCCGGCACCCTCCAGATGCCCGAGACACCCGCGCTGCCCGAGACGTCGGAAACCACCACCGACCCCGGCGCTGAGGGCGCGCTCGACCCGGCGCTGCTCACCGGCCGCACCGACCTGCCGCCGCTCACCTGCGGCGAGCGGGGCAGCGAGTTCACCCTGGCCGACTGGGGCGACGGCGTGTGCACGCTGCGCGCGCCCGACGGCCGCTACCTCACGGTCGCCGACGACGGCTTCGTCCGCGCCGCAGCCGACCGGCCCGGCGGCTGGGTGGTCCAGGAGACGTTCCGGTTCGAACCCCATGAGGACGGCCACCGCCTGCTGCACCTGGGCACCGGACGCCACGTCCGGATCGGCGACGAGGGGGCGTGCGTCGCCGACCGGGGCGACGTGTTCCGGGTCGAGACGGTCGAGCACGGTGAGCAGGCCGTCGCACGGGCCGCCGCCGAGGCGGACGTCGTGGTGGTCGTCGCGGGCAACGACCCGCACATCAACGGCCGCGAGACCGAGGACCGCACGACACTCGCACTGCCCGACCAGCAGGAGCGGATCTGGCGTGCGGCGCACGCCGCGAACCCCCGCACCGTGCTGGTGCTCAGCTCCTCCTACCCGTACGCCGTACCGGACGCCGACGCCGCGCTGCCCGCCCTGCTGTGGACCGCCCACGGCGGGCAGGCGGCCGGCACCGCGCTCGCCCGGGTACTCGCCGGCGACGTGTCCCCCGCCGGACGCCTGCCGCAGACCTGGTACGGCGCCGACAAGGACCTGCCGCACCTGCTCGACTACGACATCATCGGCAGCCGTCAGACGTACCTCTACTTCACCGGCACACCGCTGTACCCGTTCGGCCATGGACTCGGCTACTCCTCGTTCGACTACACCGCCTTCACCGCCCGCACCGACGGCGACACCGTGCACGTCACGCTCACCGTCACCAACACCGGTGGCCGGGAGGCCGACGAGGTCGCCCAGGTGTACGCCCGCGCCGTCGACCCGTCCGTACCGCGACCGGGCCGGGAACTCGTCGCCCACCGCCGGATCCGGCTCGCCGCGGGCGCCTCGGCCCGGCTGGAGTTCGAGGTCCCGACGTCCGCCCTGGGCTACTGGGACGTCGCCCACCAGCGCTGGACGGTCGAACCGGGCCGCTACGAACTCCTGGCCGGCGCCTCCAGCGCCGACCTGCGGCGCACGGCGACCCTCCGGCTGACCGGCGAGCGGCCGGGCCCACGACCGGTGCTCGACCGGGGCCTGGAGGCAGCGGACTACGACGGGCAGCACGCCACGCACCTCGTCGAGCGCACCGTCACCGCCGGTACCGCGGTGGCGCCGGTGGGCGAGGAACCCGGCGAACTGCGCTACCGGGCGTGCGACTTCGGCGACGCCACCGGCACCGTTGAGCTGCTCGTCGCCGCTACCGGTGCCGGAACGGTCGAGCTGACGACGGACAGCCCGCCCGACCCGCCACCCACCGGCACCGCGCCCCCCGCTCCGGCGTCGTCCTCCGCCGGGGCGTCCCCGGCGCCG
>NZ_BAAHCA010000307.1:0-5123 GCF_054776295.1 Streptomyces sparsus | reverse complement strand
CTCCAGTCCGTGCTCGACCGTGCCGCCGACGGCGGGCGCATCACCCCGGAAGAGGCCCTGGACCTGTACCGCGACGCGCCGCTGCACGCGCTCGGCCGCGCCGCCGACGCCGCCCGCCGGCGCCGCTACGCCGGGACCGAGCACATCGCGACGTACATCATCGAGCGCAACATCAACTACACCAACGCCTGCGTCACCGCCTGCAAGTTCTGCGCGTTCTACGCGCCGCCCAAGAGCGACAAGGTGTGGACCCGCGACCTGGACGACATCCTGCGCCGCTGCGCGGAGACCGTCGAACTGGGCGGCACCCAGATCATGTTCCAGGGCGGCCACCACCCCGACTACGGCGTGGAGTACTACGAAGAGCACTTCTCCGCCATCAAGAAGGCCTTCCCGCAACTGGTCATCCACTCCCTCGGCGCGTCCGAGGTCGAGCACATGGCCCGCATCTCCGGCGTCACCCCCGACGAAGCCATCCGCCGCATCCACGCCGCCGGACTCGACTCCTTCGCCGGCGCCGGCGCCGAGCTGCTGCCGGCCCGGGCACGCACCGCCATCGCCCCGCTCAAGGAGTCCGGCGAGCGCTGGCTGGAGATCATGGAAACCGCCCACACACTGGGCGTCGAGTCGACCTCCACCATGCTGATGGGCACCGGCGAGACCAACGCCGAACGCATCGAACACCTGCGCATGATCCGCGACGTCCAGGACCGCACCGGCGGCTTCCGCGCCTTCATCCCCTACACCTACCAACCCGAGAACAACACCCTCAAGGGCCGCACCCAGGCCACACTCTTCGAGTACCTGCGACTGATCGCCGTCGCACGCCTGTTCTTCGACAACATCGCGCACATCCAGGGCTCCTGGCTGACCACCGGCAAGGAGATCGGCCAACTCACCCTGCACTACGGCGCGGACGACCTCGGCTCCGTCATGCTGGAAGAGAACGTCGTCTCCTCCGCGGGTGCCAAGCACCGCTCCAACCTGCTGGAACTGATCACGCTGATCCGTACCGCGGGCCGCGTCCCCGCGCAGCGCGCCACCACCTACGAGCACCTCGTCGTGCACGACGACCCGGCGAACGACCCCGTCGACGAGCGGGTCGTCTCGCACGTGTCGTCCACCGCGATCGAGGGCGGCACCGCGCACCCGGAACTGAAGCTGATCCCCGCCACCTGAGCCCTCGGAGCGAGCCCCGGGGCCGCCGGGCCCCGGGCTCGGCAGTGCTCCCCTGTACCGGCTCACCCCACTCACGCACACGAGGATGGAGAAGCCCATGGCGGGCGCCATTCACGCCACGGGTCTGACGAAGACCTTCGGCAAGGTCCGGGCCGTCGACGGAATCGACCTGGACGTACCGGAAGGCAGCGTGCTGGGGCTGCTCGGTCCCAACGGAGCGGGCAAGACCACCACGGTGCGCCTGCTCACGACGCTGCTGCGCCCCGACGCGGGCACCGCGACGGTCGCCGGACACGACGTGGTGCGGCAACCCGACCGGGTCCGCCTGTCGATCGGCCTCTCGGGCCAGTTCGCAGCCGTCGACGACCGGCTGACGGGCCGGGAGAACCTCCGCATGATCGGCGAGCTGTACGGCATGCGCAGCCGGGACGCCCGGCAGCGCGCCGAGGAGCTGCTGGCCCAGTTCGACCTGGCCACGGCCGCCGACCGGGTCTCCCGCACGTACTCGGGCGGTATGCTCCGCCGGCTCGACCTGGCGTGCGCGCTGGTCGTGCGGCCGTCGGTGATGTTCCTGGACGAGCCGTCCGTCGGGCTGGACCCCACCAGCCGGCTGATGCTGTGGGACACCATCGACCGGCTGGTGGAGTCGGGCACGACGCTGCTCCTCACCACCCAGTACCTGGAGGAGGCCGACCGGCTGGCCCAGGACATCGCGGTGGTGGACCACGGCCGGGTCATCGCCCGGGGCACCTCGCGGGAGCTGAAAGCGCAGACGGGCGGAGCGTGGGTCGAGGTGGGCGTGGCCCGGGCCGACCAGGTCGAGGACACGGTCGTGCTGCTGGAGCGCTTCGGCATTCGCAGCCCCGAGGCGGACCGGCCGCGCCACACGGTCTCCGTACCGGTGGACGGAGGGGTGCGGGTACTGACGGAGGTCATCGCCACCCTCGACGCTGCCGGGATCGAGATCACCGACATCGGGCTGCGGCGGCCGACCCTCGACGAGGTCTTCCTGGCTCTCACCGACAACGGCCCGAGGGACGCCGAGCACGCCGGGGTCGGCGCCGGCGTCGGCGCGGCGGGCGAGAAGGAGTGATGACCGTGTCGGCAGCGGTGCAGACCGGAGTCCTCCGGCGGCCCGGAACAGCGGCCAAGGCCGCACGCGACGTGGTCGTGGTGACCCGGCGCAACATGGTGCGGACCCTCCGGATTCCCGAGGTCATCATCCTGAGCCTGGTTCAGCCGGTGGTGTTCGTCCTGCTCTTCGCCTACATCTTCGCGGGCTCGTTCAGCGTGCCCGGCGCCGACGGCCCGGCCGCCTACCGCGAGTACATGATGGCGGGCTTCTTCGCCCAGACCATCGCCTTCGCCACGGCGAGCAACAGCAGCGTCAGCATGGCGACCGACCTGCAGAGCGGCATGGTGGACAGGTTCCGCTCCCTGCCGGTGGCCCGGAGCACCCTGCTGACCGGGCGCACCCTCGCCGACGCCCTGCAGAACGTCGTCGTGACGACCGTGATGATCGGCTGCGCGGTGCTCGTCGGCTGGCGCATCCACAACGGGTTCCTGCGCGCCGCGGCGGCCTTCGGGCTGCTGCTGCTCATGGGGTACGCGCTGTCCTGGGTGGGCGTGCTCATCGGCCTTTCCGTGCGGGCGCCGGAAGCGGCGGTGTCGAGCAACTTCCTGTGGCTGTTCCCCCTGACGTTCCTGTCGAACGCGTTCGTCGCCCCCTCCAACCTTCCGACCGTGCTGCGCTGGATCGCCGAGTGGAACCCGCTGAGCGCCACCGTGCAGGCCTCGCGGGAACTGTTCGGCAATCCCGGCATGGGCCAGTCGGGCGCCTGGCCGGCCCAGCACCCGGTGGTCGTCTCGGTGGCCTGCTCACTGGTGATCATTCTCGTCTGCCGGACCCTGGCAGTGCGCCGCTACCGCTCGGTCGGCTCGTGAGCGGGGAGACGCCCGGCACGGCCGACGACTCCTTCCGTGCCGACCTGGTAAGGCCCGTGCACGAGCTGCTCGCCGGGCACGCCGCCCGGCAGCCCGGCGCGACGGCGTTCACGGACGCCCACCGCTCGGTGACCTACGCCGAGCTGGACCGCCGCACCGCGCGTCTTGCCGGCCACCTGGTCGGGATGGGGCTGGACCGCGGGGCGAGGGCGGTGATCCATCTCCCCCACCGCGTCGAGGCGGTGGAGAGCCACCTGGCCGTCGCACGGGCGGCCGCGGTCGGTGTGCCCGTCGATCCGGACTGCACCGAGGCCGAGTTGGCGCACGTGGTGGACGACTGTGCCGCCCGGGTGCTGATCACGGACTCGGCGCGACTGCCGGCGGTACGGCGGGTGCTGGCCGGCCGGACCGGCGTCGTGCTGATCGTCGTCGGTGACCCGCCGGGGCGGAACGGGCCGGCTCCGGCGGCGGAGGACCCTCCCCTGTTCGAGGCGCTGGCCTCCGCCTGGTCGTTGCGGGATCCACCGCGCGACGACCTGGGGCTGGACGAGCCGGCCTGGGTGCTCTACACGTCCGGGACGACCGGCAGGCCGAAGGGTGTCGTGTCGAGCCAGCGCACCTCACTGTGGGCGACCGCCGCGTGCACCGTGCCGCTGCTGGGGCTGTCGGCGCGGGACCGGGTGCTGTCGCCGATGCCGCTGTTCCACGCGGCGGCACACAGCATGTGCCTGCTCGCGGTCCTGGCGGTGGGCGCGAGCGCCCGCCTCGCGGACGCCGGGGACGACGTCCTGGCCACCGCCGCGGCGGAGCGGTCCACCTTCCTCGTGGGCATGCCCACGATGTACCGGCGCATGGTGGAGCAGGCGCGCACCGCCGACGGGGACGTGCCCGCTCCGCGGGTGTGCATGGTGGTCGGTGCCTCGTGCCCGCCGGCGCTCCACTCGGCGTTCCGGGCCGCCTTCGGCGTCCGGCTGCTGGACAGCTACGGCACCACGGAGACCGGCGGCGCGATCACCACCGACCTGCCGCGGGGCCTCCGGGTCCCCGGGTCCTGCGGGCGCCCGCTGCCCGGCCTGTCGCTGCGCCTGACCGATCCGCGCACCGGGGCGGAGGTCGGCCCGGGGCGGCTGGGCGAAGTGGAGGTCCGCTCACCCGGCTTGATGCTGGGCTACCACGGGCTTCCCGAGGCGACCGCCGCCGTGCTGCCCGACGGCTGGTACCGCACGGGCGACCTGGC
Source organism: Streptomyces sparsus (assembly GCF_054776295.1). Taxonomy (NCBI): domain Bacteria; kingdom Bacillati; phylum Actinomycetota; class Actinomycetes; order Kitasatosporales; family Streptomycetaceae; genus Streptomyces; species Streptomyces sparsus. The sequence goes on along the minus strand of NZ_BAAHCA010000307.1, from coordinate 763 downwards.
CCGGCAGGACGCGGACGGCCGGATCACCCTCACCGGGCGGCTGACCGACCTCATCGTCAGGGACGACACCCACGTCGACCCCCGCGCGGTCGAGGAGGTCCTGCTCCAGGTGCCGGGCGTGCGTGACGCGGCGGTGGGCGTGGTGTCCCGGGGAGCGGCGGGCGGCGTGCCGGTCGCCTACCTCGTGCCGGGGCCGGACGGCGTGGACCTGGAGGCGGTGCTGACCGCCTGCCGGATCCGGCTGTCGGCGGCCGAGCACCCCGAGGAGATCCACGCCGTCGACGAGGTGCCGCGCAACGCGGCGGAGGAGGTGTCCCGGGCACGGCTGGCGGGACTGGCCACCCGGACCCTGTGGCGCGCGACGCGTGAGCCCGCCGACGCGACGCGGCACGCCTACGCCGAGGGGCTGGGACTGTCACGCGCACTGCATCCGCTGCTCCGGGCGGTCGTGGAGAGCCCGGACTCCGGTGAGGTGGTGTACACCGGGCGGTTGGCGGGCGAGGACGACGGCACGTGTCCGGTGCCGAGGGCCGGAGAACGGGACGTGGTCCCGGCTGCGGTGCTCCTGGAGCTTGCGCTGTACGCGGCCGGTGAGTCGGGCTGCGGCCGACTGGAGGAGTTCCGGGTGGAGCAGCCGCTGCTGGCGCCCGAGAACGGCGGGGTGCAGTTGCGGGTCGCCGTCGGTGAGCCCGACGCGCTGGGCGGGCGCACCGTGGCCGTCCACGGCCGCCGGGAGGCGGGCGGGGCACGCGGACGCCCCTGG
>NZ_BAAHCA010000306.1:0-5124 GCF_054776295.1 Streptomyces sparsus | reverse complement strand
CCCGCCCACCACCACACCGAGCGGCCGCAACTCCCGCGCCGGCGGCGCCAGGAGCACCTGGTGCCGGAGCTGCGCGACCCGCCCCCCGCTCCTCGCTCCACCGACGAACCGGAGCCGCAGCACGATCCCGGGCTGATGGCCGCGTTCCGACGCGGCACCAGCCTCGCGGACGACGACCCCTCGGGGCCCGGCCCCGCACCCAGTTCCCGCTAGTTTCCAGCCGGCCCCTGGCAGGGGACGCCCGTGCCCGGCCCCCACCTCGAAGGAGAACACGCGATCATGGTTGGCGAAGCGTCCATCGGTCACAGCACGGACCTGTCCTGGCTGCTGACCGGACTCGTCCAGCGCGTACCGCACTCCCGCAGCGCACTGCTCCTCTCCTCCGACGGCCTGGTCAAGGCCGCACACGGCCTGGAGACCGACACCGCCGACCACCTGGCGGCTCTCGCCTCGGGGCTGTACTCGCTGGCTCGCAGCGCCGGCGTGCGCTTCGGCGACGGCGGTGAGGTCCGGCAGGTCGTGGTGGAACTCGACACCACCCTGCTGTTCGTCTCCACCGCCGGGCAGGGCGCCTGCCTGGCGGTGCTGGCGGCCCGGGACGCCGACGCGGCCGTGCTGGGCTACGAGATGGCGATGCTCGTGAAGAGCGTGCGTCCATATCTGGCCACACCGGCGCGGAACTCTGTGGGGCGCTGAGGCCATGGGGGAACACGAGAAGGGACCGTGGCTCGACGACGCCGCGGGTCGGCTGATCCGGCCGTACACCGTCAGCAACGGCCGTACCCGGCCGTCCGCCAAGTTCGACCTGCTGACACTCGTCATGGCCACCGGCTCCCGGGCCCTGAGCCACCTGGGACCCGACCACGTCCAGGTGCTGGGGCTCTGCCACGGCCCCACTTCGGTGGCGGAGATCGCCGCCCACATAAGGCTGCCCGCCGTCGTGACGAAGGTCCTGCTGTCGGACCTCGTCGACTGCGGCGCGCTGACCGCGAAGGCACCTGTCCGGCTGGGTGCCGACTCGTCCGACCGAGACCTGCTGGAGGCGGTGCTGCATGGACTCCGTGCACGGCTCTGACCCGTTCCCGACCGCTGTGAAGATCCTCATCGCAGGGGGGTTCGGCGTCGGCAAGACCACGTTCGTGGGGGCGGTCAGTGAGATCGAACCGCTCAGCACCGAGGAGCTGCTCACCCAGGTCAGCGCCGCCACCGACAGCCTGGAGGGCGTGGAGTCCAAGACGACCACCACGGTGGCGATGGACTTCGGCCGCATCACCCTCAGCGACCGCCACGTGCTCTACCTGTTCGGCACCCCGGGCCAGGAGCGCTTCTGGTTCATGTGGAACGAACTGTGCACCGGCGCGCTGGGTGCCGTGGTTCTGGCCGACACCAGACGGTTGGAGCACTGTTTCTCGGCCGTCGACTTCTTCGAGCGGCGCGGCATGGGCTTCATCGTGGCCGTCAACGAGTTCGACGGCGCCCACCGCTACACGCCCGACGAGGTCCGCAGCGCGATGGACCTCAAACCCGAAGTGCCGGTGGTGATGTGCGACGCCCGGCACGCCAGTTCCACCACGCAGATCCTTGTTTCCCTCGTCCAGCATCTGATCGACACCAGGAGCACGCATGCCGCAAGCGTCGTACGACCCCACGAGTCACCTGCTCCTCACCCCTGAGGACGCGGAGGCCCCCGCACGTGTGGTCCGGCTTCGGGAACTCGGCATCGGGGACGCACCGGTGCCCGAGTTCGACGACTTCGCCCGCAACCTCGCACGGGTGACGGGCGCGCCGTACGCCATGGTCAACTTCATCGACGAGCACCGGCAGTACTTCGCCGGGCTCTACACCCCGGGCGCGGAGCGCGCGGTGGAGCTGGGCCCTGCCCCGGCGACCGCGCAGCCGGGGCGGGTGATGGCCAGGGACCACGGCTACTGCCCGCACGTCATCGTGCGGCGCAAGGCGCTCGTGCTGGAGGACGTCTGCGACTACCCCCGGTTCGCCGGCAATCCGGTGGTCGACGAGATCGGGATCCGCTCCTACCTCGGCGCACCGCTGATCGACCGCACCGGCATGGCGCTGGGCACGGTCTGCGTGGTCGACCAGGAACCGCGACCGTGGGGCCGCCAGGGTCTGGAGACCATCAAGTCGATGGCAGCCGAACTGGTGGACCAGATCCACCGGCGGGAACACGCCTCCTGAGCGGACGGGACGGGTGGGGGCGACGGCTCAGCCGACCGGTTCGGGCTCTCGCCGCACCAGCTCGGTGAGTTTCTGGGACCACTCGCCCTTGGCGGTTCCGAGGGCGACCTCACCCAACCGCAGGCGCTGCACGTCGGACGTGCCGGCGGGGGCGAAGATGTGGTGCGCGTCGCGCAGGTACCGCTCGACCGGACGGTCCGTGAACAGCCCCGCCGCGGCGTGGATCTCCATGGCGTCCCGCGCCGAGTCCAGGGCGTACTCGACGTTGACCAGCTTGGCGTTCATCAGTTCCGCGTCGCAGGGCTCACCGTTGTCCAGCAGGTGCACGGCGTGGTACGCGGCGAGACGGGCGGTCATCAGCCGGGACTGGATCTGGCCGAGCTTCATCTTCACCGAGCCGAGCTGCCCCAGCGGAGCGTCGTACCGGCGCCGTTCGGTGCAGAACAGGGTGGTCTCGTCGAGGATCGCCTGGTGGATGCCGAGTGACACCGCGGTCAGGTTCGCCCGGCCGTAGAGCACGCTGGAGGAGTACGCCACGGCGAGCCCTTCGCCCTCCCGCCCCAACCGGTTGGCCGCCGGCACGCGGCAGTTGTCGAACCGCAGCTCGCCGAAGCTGAACCCGTGCAGCCCCATAGCGGGCTGCTGGGCGCCCAGGGAGAAGCCGGGGCGGTCGGACTCCACCAGGAACGCCGAGAGACCGCCGGAGCCGGGGCCGGTGCGCATCACCACACCGTGCAGGTCACCCACGTGGCTGTTGCCCACGTAGACCTTGCTGCCGTTGAGTACGTAGTCGTCACCGTCCCGGACCGCGCTGCCGGTCATGCCGAGCACGTGACCGCCCGACTCCGGTTCCGTGACCGCGATCGTCGGCAGGCAGTCGCCCGCGGCCACAGCCGGCAGCCAGTGCTTCTTCTGCTCCTCGTTCCCGAAGTGGATGATCTTCGCGACCCCCAGCTGGGACGCCTGCACCATGGCGCCCATGGCCCCGCTGACCCGGGACAGCTCCTCGATGATCACGGTCTTCGCGAGGTGCCCCTCCCCCATCCCGCCGTAGGCCCTCGGCACGGTCGCGCCGATCCAGCCCTGACGGGCGATCAGCCGGGAGAGCGGATGGGCCGTACTGCGGGCGGCTTCCATGTCGGGTATCCGCGGCCTCACCTCCCTCTCGGCGAACTCTCTTACTTGTGCGCGCAGTTCCTGGTGTCGTCGGTCCGTGAAGCAGCGATCCATGACGAGCCCTTCCGAGTTGCGCTCCCCGTATGCCTGCCAGACGGGGGCTGTACATCGGCAGCAACCCCCGTTCCCACGGCCGACTTCAACATCGTCTTCATCAAGTCGCCTGCGGAAACGTCCTTTTGGAACTTTGTCCGAAACCCTCTCCGTTGCGGTCCGGTTCTCCGTCGGAGGATCCGGGGGGTGCCAGGTTGCCCTTTGCAGCGCGGGGGGTGGTCCCCGCAGCATTACCCAGTGGCATAGCCCGGTGACCCTTGAGTATCGGCTCACATCAACCGCAAAGGCGCAAGAGGGGGCGCGCAAAGGGGGCGTGCGCGCCCCGTGTTGGCCTGGCGTGATCTCTCCGTCCGGGGCCAAAGTGATGCAAGCGACCCCGTGAGTCAGCAGGAGGACACGTGAGAGAACCGGACACCTTCACCCGGGTTTCGGACGGCACGCCCGTCGCGACCTACCGGTGGCTGCCCGACGGCCCGCCGAGGGCGCTGGTGCAGATCGCCCACGGCGCGGCCGAACACGCCGCACGCTACGACCGCTTCGCCCGGCACCTCACCGCACACGGCTACGCGGTGGTCGCCTCCGACCACCGCGGCCACGGCGCCACCGCCGCACACACCGGTGGCCCGGGTGTGGTGGGCGAGAGCGGCTGGCGGACCGTCGTGGACGACCTCAAGGCCGTCGCGGAGGCCGCCCTCACCGCCCTGCCGGGCCCCGGGCGGGTGCCGCACTTCCTGTTCGGCCACAGCATGGGGTCGCAGCTCGCCCGGGACTACGCGCAGGAGTACGGCGCCGGGCTCGCCGGGCTGCTGCTCTCCGGCACCTTCCGCTCGCTGCCCGGTTGCGAGACGGAGACCGCCCTGCGCCGACTCGGCGCGGAGATCGACGCACACGGCCGGGACGCGGCGTCCGCCTTCGTACCCGAGCTGTTCGGCTCGCTCAACAACGCGTTCGACCACCGCACCGGCTTCGAGTGGCTCTCCAGGGACGTCGCCGAGGTCGACCGGTACGTCGCCGACGAGCTCTGCGGCTTCCCGTTCAGCGCCGGACTGGCCCTGGACTGGGTGCTCGGCTCCCGCAAGATCAACGCTCCCGAGGCACTCGCCCGCATGCCCCGGGACCTGCCGGTGCACATCGCCGTCGGCGAGGCGGACCCGCTGCACCAGGGCATGACACTCGTCTACGAACTGCTCGAGGACCTGCGGTACGCGGGCCTGTCGGAACTCAGCTGGCACGCCTATCCGGGGGCCCGCCACGAGATCCTGAACGAGACCGACCGCGACGAGGTGCACGCCGACCTGACGGCCTGGCTCGACCGCCGGTCCATGCCCGCCGGTGGCGGCGGCACGTCCTGACCACGGCCCGGGCACCGCGCGAGCGGGTCACCGCACGAAGGCGGTGATCCGCTCCCGGAGCCCGGCCGGGTCCAGACCGTGGGCCGTGAGGTGCTCCGCCGGTTCGCCGTAGCGCCGCAGCTCCCGGCGCGCGACGCCCAGCCCCAGCACCCGGTGCGGCCGGTCCGCCAGTGCCTCGGCCGTCACGGCGGCCGAGGTGCCGGCCAGGTACGGCTCCACCAGCACCACCCCGGCCTCCGGCGAGGGCAGCACCGCCCGCAGCCCGTCGCCGTCGAACGGTCGGACGGTGGCGGCGTACAGCACGGTCACGTCCAAGCCGACCGTCGCGGCCAGCACGTTGTCCAGC
>NZ_BAAHCA010000305.1:0-5128 GCF_054776295.1 Streptomyces sparsus | reverse complement strand
GCGGGCGCCGTCGGGCTGACCGCCGCCCGCCCGGGCCCCGTTGGGGGTGCCGCGCGGTGGGGTCTGTTCCGGGGCGGCGCCTGCCGCGGGGGGCTTGCGGGGCGCGAACCAGGAGCTGGGTTCCGGGGATTCCTCGGAACCGGACGGCTTCCCGGTCGCACCTCCGGTCGACGGGCCCTCGTCGGGGCCCTGTTGCTGTGCCGGAGCGGTCCCGGTGTCGGACCCGCTCACGGGGGTGCGCATGACGACCGGGGGAATGGGCCGAGAACCCGGGATGTTGATGCGGATCCGGGTGGTCAGCGTGGTCTCGGTCTTCGGCTCGTCCGGCTCGTTCCCGGGTGGGTACGAACTGTCAGTTTCACGGCTCAAAGCAGGATCTCCCGGTTGGATGCGCCGCACTCATCCGTTCTGATGGTGCTGCGAGTACGGCTCGCCGGCCCGCACCACCTTACTCGGGGCGTCCGGCAGGTTCCCGGAGACCTTCGAAACGCGGCTGCCCGGGCGGCGCCAGGGTGGCGCAGACCACAAGGATCATCACCCCGACGAGCAGGAAGATATCCGAGCCGATCCCGGCGGCGATCAGGAAGTCCCCCTCGGGGCGGGGGAAGAGCACCAGGAGCAGCACGGTCAGCAGCCACCCCGAGCCGGCGGCGACGGCTCCGCTGCGGCTGCGGACCAGCAGCGCGCCTCCGCAGAAGGCCGCGGCGGATCCGGCGAGCGCGAGCAGCAGGCCGCCGGGTGACCAGCCGCCCTGGACGAGTACGGCGGCCGCACCGACCGCGGCGCCGAGGGCGACCAGGCCGGTGTGCGCGGCGAGACGTGCGACGGTCACAGTGGTACTCCCGCGAAGAGGTCGTCGGCCGGAGCCCCGGCGGGGCGGGAGCCGTCCGGCATCCGGTAGCACTCGGTGCCCAGCAGGGGCTGCCCGAGGTGGTTGGAGAGCGCGAAGAAGTCGCCGTCCACGCTGATCTGCGTGGCGTGCGCCCGCATCGCCGCGGCCTTGGCCGCGGTGTGGACGGGCCCGCCGATGATGCGGACGGCGACGTCCGTGTCGTCCACCACACCCGGCACGTCGGCCGCGGTCGCGGCGGCGGCGAACGGGTTGCCGGCGAAGGCCTCCGGAGCGACCTGGGAGCGGGCGACGCAGTTCCAGTAGGTGCGCGCGATCCGGTGCGGCGCGCCCAGTTCGGGCCGGTAGTCGGCGCGCGCGGCCAGTTCGGCGGCGCGCGTCGCGACCCGGTGGGCCTGGATGTGGTCGGGGTGGCCGTAGCCGCCGTCCGGGTCGTAGGTCACCAGGACCTGCGGGCGGGTCTCGCGGACGACGGCGACCAGGTGGGCCGCCGCCTCGTCCACGGGCGTCCGCCAGAAGCAGTCGGCACGCCGGTTGGGGGCGGTGCCGAGCATGCCGGAGTCCCGGTACCGGCCCTCGCCCCCGAGGAACCGGTGGTCGGCGACGCCCAGTTCGCGCATCGCCGCGGCGAGTTCACCCACCCGGTACGCGCCGAGGGTGTCGTCCCGGTCCGCGGCCAGGTGGGCCGACTGCGGCGGAATGACCTCACCCTCCTCGCCGCGGGTGCACGTCACGAGGGTGACCCGGGCGCCCTCGGCCGCGTACCTGGCCATGGTCACGCCGTTGTTGATCGACTCGTCGTCGGGGTGGGCGTGGACGAACAGCAGGCGGCGCGCGGTCATGAAGCCGAGCCTACGCGGCGCAGGTCAGAACTTGAGGCCACCCACCATGTTGGCCACGCTCGAGGTCAGATCGCTGATGGTGGGTGCCATCGACGAACCGGCCAGGAAGAATCCGAACAGGACGCAGATCACCGCGTGCATGGCCTTGAGGCCGGACTTCTTGATCAACAAGAAGACGATGATCGCCAGCAGCACCACCGCCGAAATCGAGAGCGCCACGGCGGCTCACCTCCAAGGACGTGCGGTCGAAAGGCGGACGGGGACGCGCGGAACGGGAATGCCACGGGCTACATACCCACGCATCCACCGTGCGCAACTGATCATAACTATCGGTGAGTCGGCATGGCTCGGTGCACGGGAGCAGACGGGGCGCATAGTCGCCAGGCATCGGTCAGACGCACGAAAGGCCCGCACGTGGGAGCGGTTTCCCCGGCGCCGGCTCCCGGCGGTTTCGGCGACGTCACCCGAAGGTGGTCACACGAAGTTGCCGAAGATTTCACCCGGCCTTCGCCGGCGGGTCACGGCCGCGCCCGGCGCCCCCGGAGTACCACCGGCGTGCACGCCTTCGCGCAGAGGTGCCCGTGCAGGTCGGCAGGGCCCCGTACGCTCGGTCCATGTCCTCCGAAGCCATGAGTTTTCCCCGCCAGTACGCCCGCACCCAACGTTTCGGCCTGGGCGCGCCGAAGGCGTTCACCGTGTCCCCGGACGGGGCCCGCGTACTGTTCCTGCGCTCCTCCGGCGGCACCGACCGCGCGATGTCCCTGTGGGTGCACGACCTCACCGCGGACACCGGTTCGGGACGCCGTGAATATGCCGCAGGCGACCCCGCGGTGCTGCTCGGCGGCAGCGCCGAGGAACTGTCCGCCGAGGAGCGGGCACGACGCGAGCGCAGCCGGGAGGGCGGCGCGGGCATCGTCGGTTACGCCACCGACGCGGCGTGCGAAGTCGCCGCGTTCACGCTCTCCGGACGCCTGTTCACCGCCGAGGTGCGGGCCGGTACCGCCCGCGAACTGCCGGTGCCCGCACCGGCCGTGGACCCGCGCCCCGCGCCGGACGGCAGGCACGTCGCGTACGTCGCGGACCGCACGCTGCGCGTCGTGGGCCTGGAAGGCGGTGCGGACCGGCCGCTGGCGGTGCCGGAGGGCGAGCACGTCTCCTACGGGCTGGCGGAGTTCGTCGCGGCTGAGGAGATGCACCGCTCCCGCGGCCACTGGTGGTCACCCGACGGCAGCCGGCTGCTGGTCGCGCGGGTCGACGAGGAGCCGGTGCGGCGCTGGTGGATCGCCGACTCGGCGAACGCGCAGTCGGCGCCCACCAGCGTCGCGTACCCGGCGGCGGGCACCGACAACGCCGACGTCACGCTGCACCTGTTCGCCGCCGACGGCAGCTCGCGTACCGAGGTGGTCTGGGACCGCGCCGCCCACCCCTACCTGGCGGCGGTGCACTGGTCCCCGGCCGGCCCGCCACTGCTGCTCGTCCAGGCCAGGGACCAGCGCACCCAGCAGTACCTCACGGTGGACCCGGAGACCGGACGGACCTCGGTGCTGCACACCGAGAAGGACGCAGTGTGGCTGGATCTCTTCCCCGGCGTGCCCGCCTGGTCCCCGTCCGGTGAGCTGGTCCGGATCAGCGACGGGGACGGATCCCGCGCCCTCGTGGTGGGCGAACGGACTCTGACCGAGGCGCCGTTGCACGTCCGGGCGGTGCTCGACATCGGCGAGCACGACGTGCTGTTCAGCGCCTCGAACGGAACGGTCGGCGAAGTCGGCGTGTACCGGGCGGCGTTCAGCGGCGAGGGTGGCTGCGCGCGGGTGGACGTGGCACAGAGCCCCGGTTACGCCTCAGCCGTCCGCGGCGGCCCGACCCTGGTGCTGAGCAGCTCGGCGCTCGACCGGCCGGGCTCCCGAACCGAGGTGCACGGGCCCGGCGAGGGCGCCGTCACCGTGCTGACCAGCCACGCCGAGACCCCGCTGCTCACCGCCAGGCCCCGGCTGCTGAGCTCCGGCGAGCGGCAGATCCCCACCGCCGTGCTGCTGCCCACCGGGTACCGGGAGGACGACGGCCCGCTGCCGGTGCTGCTCGACCCGTACGGCGGCCCGCACGGCCAGCGGGTGGTCGCGGCGCAGAACGCCTATCTGACCTCGCAGTGGTTCGCCGACCAGGGCTTCGCGGTGGTGATCGCGGACGGCCGGGGCACCCCCGGTCTGTCACCCGACTGGGAGAAGGCCGTGGTGGACGACCTGGCGGAGGTCACGCTCACCGACCAGGTCGACGCGCTGCACGGTCTGGCGGCGGAGTTCCCGCTGGACCTGGGCCGGGTCGGCATCCGCGGCTGGAGCTACGGCGGGTTCCTCGCCGCGTTGGCTGTGCTGCGCCGGCCCGACGTCTTCCACGCCGCGGTGGCGGGCGCCCCGGTGACGGACTGGCGGCTGTACGACACCCACTACACCGAGCGCTACCTCGGCCACCCCGACCAGCAGCCGGCGGTGTACACGGCGAACTCGCTGGTCACCGACGAGGGCCTGTCGGGCGCGGTGGAGCCGCACCGGCCGATGATGGTCATCCACGGCCTCGCGGACGACAACGTGGTGGCCGCGCACACCCTGCGGCTGTCCTCCGCGCTGCTGGCCGCCGGCCGTCCGCACGAGGTGCTGCCGCTGTCCGGCGTGACCCACATGACACCGCAGGAACAGGTCGCGGAGAACCTGCTGCTGCTCCAGGTGGACTTCCTCAAGCGGACGCTGGACGTGCGGTGAGCACCGCCGACGTGGTAACAGGTCGGTAACGTCGCGGACCCCGCTCCGATATACGGACGCCGCACCATGGGATGCGTACGGCCGTGCGGGTGCCGTAGCACCGGCCGGGGCGAGCCAAGTCGCCCCGGCCGGTCACCCGCCCGTACCCGCGCCTGCCCCGGCGGGTGGCGGTCGGTGCGGCGTCGGCCCGTCCGCGTCGTCCTACAGTCCGTCCCTGTTGCGCCTCGGCTCGTCCGGCGGCTCCTTCGTGGGCTCCCCCTTGGGCGCGTCCTCCGCGGCGGCGTCGTCCACCGGGGTGCCCGGGTGGGTGACGTCCGGGCGGTCCGTGGCGAAGAAGCACGCCGAATCGTGGGCGGCCGGCCCCGACAGGAAGCGGAGCTCCGCCGGGACCGCCAGCAGTGGCACCTCCAGCGCGCAGCGCTCCCGGGCCTTCCAGCAGCGGGTCCGGAACCGGCAGCCCGACGGCGGGTCGGCGGGCGAGGGCACGTCCCCGGTGAGGATGATGCGTTCGCGCTGCGCGCTCAGTTCCGGGTCAGGAAGGGGAACGGCCGAAAGCAGCGCCTGGGTGTAGGGGTGGGTGGGGTGGTCGTAGATCTGCTGGTCCGTGCCGATCTCCACGATCTTTCCGAGGTACATGACGCCGACGCGGTCGGAGATGTGCCGCACGATGGACAGGTCGT
>NZ_BAAHCA010000304.1:0-5133 GCF_054776295.1 Streptomyces sparsus | reverse complement strand
GGCCGCGAGCCGGCCGTGCGGGCGATGCGGACGTCGCCCGGCGGTCAGTGCGCGGCGGGCCAGGCCTCGGCGAGCATGCGGCGGGTGTCCGCGAGCAGTTGCGGCAGCACCTTGGTGTGGCCGACGACGGGCATGAAGTTGGTGTCGCCTCCCCACCTCGGCACCACGTGCTGGTGGAGGTGGGCGGCGATGCCGGCGCCGGCCACCGTGCCCTGGTTCATGCCGATGTTGAAGCCGTGCGCCCCGGAGGCGGCGCGCAGCGCGGACATGGCGTGCTTGGTGAGGAGGGCCAGCTCGGCCGTCTCGGCGTCGTCGAGCTCGGTGTAGTCGGCGACGTGCCGGAACGGGACGACCATCAGGTGGCCGCCGTTGTACGGGTAGAGGTTCAGGACCGCGTACACGCCGGTACCGCGCGCGATGATGAGGCCGTCCTCGTCGCTCTTGGCGGGCAGGGAGCAGAACGGGCAACCGTCCGCAGCTCCCGGACCGGTCGGCTTGTTCTCACCCTGGATGTACGCCATCCGATGCGGCGTCCACAGGCGCTGGAAGGCGTCCGCGGTGCCGACCCCGATCTGCTGCTCCGGCTCGCTGCTCATGCGGATCAGCATACGACCCGGCCGGGGCGCGCCGACGGCCCGTACCGAGGGGCCCGGGGAACGTGGTCCCCGGGCCCCTCGGTGTCGTGCAACGGCAGGTCAGAGCTGGACGCGCTGCTCGACGACGCGCTGCAGTTCGGCGAGTGCGTCCTCCGTCGGGATGCCGTTCTTCTGGGTGCCGTCGCGGTAGCGGAAGCTGACCGCCCCGGCGGCGACGTCCTCGTCGCCGGCGATGACCATGAACGGCACCTTGGCCTTCTGGGCGTTGCGGATCTTCTTCTGCATCCGGTCCGAGGAGGCGTCCACCTCGACCCGCAGTCCCTTGGCCCGTGCGGCGGCGGCGAAGTCCCTCAGGTAGGGCACGTGGTCGTCGCCGATCGGGATGCCGACCGCCTGGACCGGTGCGAGCCAGGCGGGGAAGGCGCCCGCGTAGTGCTCGAGCAGGACGGCGAAGAAGCGCTCGATGGAGCCGAACAGGGCCCGGTGGATCATCACCGGGCGCTGGCGGGAGCCGTCGGCCGCGGTGTAGTCGAGGTCGAACCGGTCGGGCAGGTTGAAGTCGACCTGGATGGTCGACATCTGCCAGGTGCGGCCGATGGCGTCCCTGGCCTGCACGGAGATCTTCGGTCCGTAGAACGCGGCACCACCGGGGTCCATCACCAGCTCCAGGCCCTGCTTGCCGGCGGCCTGGCGCAGCGTCTCGGTGGCCTCCTCCCAGTTCTCGTCCGAACCGATGGACTTCTCCGGGTCCCTGGTGGAGAGCTCCAGGTAGAAGTCCTCCAGCCCGTAGTCGCGCAGCAGGTTCAGCACGAAGGTGAGCAGCGAGTCGAGCTCGTCGGCCATCTGCTCGCGGGTGCAGTAGATGTGCGCGTCGTCCTGGGTGAAGCCGCGGGCACGGGTCAGGCCGTGCACCACGCCGGACTTCTCGTAGCGGTAGACCGTGCCGAACTCGAACAGGCGCAGCGGCAGTTCACGGTAGGAACGGCCCCGGGCGCCGAAGATCAGGTTGTGCATGGGGCAGTTCATGGGCTTCAGGTAGTAGTCCTGGCCCTCGTCGAGCTGCATGGGCGGGTACATGCCGTCGGCGTACCAGTCCAGGTGCCCGGACTTCTCGAACAGCGTGCCCTTGGTGGCGTGCGGGGTGTAGACGAACTCGTAGTCGGCCTCTTCGTGTCGGCGGCGGGAGTAGTCCTCCATCACCCGGCGCACGACGCCGCCCTTGGGATGGAACACGGCCAGGCCGGAGCCGATCTCCTCCGGGACGGAGAACAGGTCGAGCTCCGAGCCGAGCTTGCGGTGGTCGCGCTTCTCGGCCTCGGCGAGGAAGTCCAGGTGCGCCTTCAGCTCGTCCTTGGTCGGCCACGCGGTGCCGTAGATGCGCTGGAGCTGCTTGTTCTTCTCGCTGCCGCGCCAGTAGGCGGCGGCCGAGCGCATCAGCTTGAACGCCGGGACGGCGCGGGTGGTCGGCAGGTGCGGGCCGCGGCACAGGTCCTTCCAGCACAGCTCGCCGGTCTTGGCGTCGAGGTTGTCGTAGATGGTCAGCTCACCGGCGCCGACCTCGGCCGACGCGCCCTCGGCCGCCTCCGCGGCGGAGCCCTTGAGCCCGATCAGCTCCAGCTTGTACGGCTCGTCCGCCAGCTCCGTGCGGGCGTCCTCGTCGCTGGTGACGCGGCGGGAGAAGCGCTGTCCGCGCTTGATGATCTCCTGCATCTTCTTCTCGATGCGCTTGAGGTCCTCCGGGTGGAAGGGCTCGGCGACGTCGAAGTCGTAGTAGAAGCCGTCCTTGATGGGCGGGCCGATGCCGAGCTTGGCCTCGGGGAACAGCTCCTGGACGGCCTGGGCCATGACGTGCGCGGTGGAGTGCCGCAGGATGTCGAGGCCGTCGGGGCTGGAGACGAGCACCGGCTCGACCTGCTCGCCGTCGGCGAGCGGATGCGCCAGGTCCCGCAGCCGGCCGTCGATCCGGGCGGCGACGACGGTGCGCTCGCCCTCGAACAGCGCGGCGGCCGTCGTGCCCGTGGCCACCACGCGCTCGTCCCGCTCGGAATCGCGTTGCACGGTCACACGGACGTCTGACACCGGATCGCTCCTGCCTGAAGGGTCAACGGCACCGGCCCGATCGCCGGGTGCCGCGGGAATCGTACCGAGAGCGGGCCGCTCTCCGCGAAACGATTGCGGGGCGGGGGCTCCGTGGGCGGCCCGGTCGCGGTCGCCCGGTTCGTCCACCGCGTGCACGCCGCGACGCGTCCACCGGTCGCACACCGGTGACACACGTCGAAGGCCGATCCGCAGGTGACGGACCGGCCTTCGATCGGGGGTGGGCGATACTGGGTTCGAACCAGTGACCTCTTCGGTGTGAACGAAGCGCTCTCCCACTGAGCTAATCGCCCCCGGTGCCCTCGGGCACGGACAGAACCATACAGGGCCTCTCAGCCCTCGTTCAAACCACCGGCCAGCCACCGGCGCAGGCCGCGCCGACCGCCGCGCATCATCCAGGCGTGGTTGGCGACGAGCAGCGGCCGGCCCGGCACCGCGAGCAGCCGCAGCAGCCGGGGGCGCAGCTCGACCTGCTGCTCGAAGAGCAGCACCGTGCCGGTGCCGTCGGGGTGGACCGTCCAGCGCACCCAGCCGTCCAGATCGCCGCTCAGCGCGATCTCCAGTACACCGGCCGCGGCGTCCTCACGGCGGGCGTGCGCCGCCACGCACAGGTCGTACGGCAGCAGCGACCGGAAGCGCGCGGTGCCGGTGCGGTCCTGATCGGCCCGGGCCTCCCGCACCTGCGGCCACCAGAGCGGGTACCGCTCGGGCCGGGCGAGCACCTCGTAGACGGCGCACGGGGGTGCGGCGAGCCGCCACCGACTGCGGAAGCGGTAGTGGTTCCACCTCACACCCGGCTCCTCGACGGCTCCTCGACGGCCCCTGCGCGGCTCACGGACGGCGGGGGCGGAAATGCGGCAGGGCCCGGGGACGTGAGTCTCCGGGCCCTGTTCCACGGTGGGCGATACTGGGTTCGAACCAGTGACCTCTTCGGTGTGAACGAAGCGCTCTCCCACTGAGCTAATCGCCCGCGGTGCGCCGCAAACACTACCGCATGCCGAGCGCCCCCTGTGACCGGCCGATGCCTGGTGTGACCATCACACCGGGTGACAACCCCACGTCGCGACGCCCACCCCCCGCCGTTCACCGGAATGGACGTATACCGACATTCAGCGATCCGCTGTACGAACGACATCGAGACTCGCATATCCGTCAGAGGGGTTTACAACCGGCCGGTAGGTGGCATGTCGATTTCGCCGACGTGCGAATCCCCGAGCGCACACTGAGCGAAAGGCCATGGCGCTTATGAACACCACGGTCAGCTGCGAGCTGCACCTGCGCCTCGTTGTATCGAGCGAGTCCTCACTGCCTGTTCCCGCGGGCCTGCGGTATGACACGGCCGACCCCTATGCCGTGCACGCCACGTTCCACACCGGTGCCGAGGAGACCGTCGAGTGGGTCTTCGCCCGCGATCTCCTCGCCGAGGGGCTGCACCGCCCCACCGGCACCGGTGACGTCCGCGTCTGGCCCTCCCGGAGTCACGGGCAGGGCGTCGTCTGCATCGCTCTCAGCTCACCGGAGGGCGAAGCTCTGCTGGAAGCCCCCGCACGGGCTCTGGAGTCGTTCCTCAAACGGACCGACGCCGCCGTGCCCCCGGGCACCGAACATCGCCACTTCGACCTCGACACGGAGCTCTCGCACATTCTCGCCGAGAGCTGACCGAGCCACCGGGACCACCCGCGCCGTCCGACTCGGGGCGACGGCTCGGGCCCGGTGGACGCCTGGACGGACGACGACGCCGCTGCCGCGGCCCCATCGCGGCAGCGGCGTCGTCATGTCGTGAACCGGCTAGAGTCTCCCCACCCGGCGGGGCCGCGAAGCTCCCACCGGGAAGCTGACCCGACACCGGCCTGGGAGCGACCGTGCTGATCAACCACGACACCCGGTGCGCGCTCGACAACGTGGTCGATCTGCTGAACACCTCACCGGACGAGGACACGCCGGACGGACTCACCGACCTCGCCGCCCTGCGGGACTACGTGGCCCGCAACGACGTCAGCGGCGTCGGCGAGCTCGGTGAGCGGGACCTGCGGGCGGTCCGCGACCTGCGGGACCGGTTCGCCCGCGTCTTCGCCGCCGGCGCGACGCGGGACGCTGCCGAACTGGTGAACTCGCTGGTGGCGGAGGCAGGCACCACTCCGCAGCTCACCGACCACGACGGCTACGACTGGCACGTGCACTACTTCGCCCCCGACGCCTCGCTGGCCGACCACCTCGCGGCGGACGGCGGCATGGCCATCGGGTTCCTGATCGTGGCCGGCGAGCTGGACCGGCTGCGCCGGTGCGCCGCCCCGGACTGCCGACGGGCCTTCGTCGACCTGTCCCGCAACCGTTCCCGTCGTTACTGCGACAGCCGGACCTGCGGCAACCGGCTGCACGTCGCCGCCGACCGGGCCCGCCGCCGACAGGCCGCGCAGGACTGACCGGGCGGGGCCGCCCG
>NZ_BAAHCA010000303.1:0-5144 GCF_054776295.1 Streptomyces sparsus | reverse complement strand
GGTGCGGGCCCGGCGTGACCGGGCCCGCGCCGCACCGAACCGGCAACATCCCCCGACGCGCTCCCGCGGCCGGGGCCGGGCCGTCCCGCCGTCACCGGCAGGCGCCCACCCCACCGGCAGGAAGGAACCGGATGCCCCCCTGCGTCCTTAAAGCGACTCCCGAGGACTTCGTCGTCACCGAGTGCCTGGGGCTGGACGCGGTGCCGCCCGAGGACGCCGACCACCAGTTCCTCCTCCTGCGCAAGCGCGGCTACACCACCCACGAGGCGGTCGCGGCGATCGCCGAGCACCTGGCGGTGGACCCGTCGGCGGTGGCGGCGGCCGGTCTGAAGGACGAGGACGGGGTCACCGAGCAGTACGTGTCGCTGCGCGGTTCGGCGACGCCGCGGCAACTGGGTGAACTCAACTCGGCCCACCGCACCGGGGACGCCTACCTGCGGGTGTCGTCGCACGGCTGGGGTCGGGCGCCGCTCGCCGTCGGTGACCTGGACGGCAACTGCTTCCGGGTCGTCGCCCGGGACCTCTCCCCCGAACTCGCGGAGGCGCTGCGGGCCGGGCCCGCCCGGCGCAGCCTCTTCTTCGTCAACTACTACGACACCCAGCGCTTCGGGGTGCCGGGCGGGCCGAAGCAGACCCACCTGCTCGGCGCGGCCCTGCTGGCCGGTGACGAGCAGGCGGCGTTCGCGCTGCTGCGCGCGTCGGGCTCGGCCGAGGGGCGGCGCGCGTCGGCCCACCAGGGTGACGCCCGCTCCTTCCTGGCCTCGCTCGACCCCCGTGTGCGGGCCTTCTACCAGTGTTCCGACGCCTCCTACCGCTGGAACGAGGAGGTGCGGCAGCTCGTCACCGGGGCGGACGGCACCTCCGGTGCTGAGACCGCCGAGGTGAACCGCTCCGGGCTGCGCTACGTCTTCCCCCTGACCGAGCGCGCGACGCTGGCCGTCCTCGCCAACTGTCCCGCCCTGGAGTGCGGCCGGTACCGGTGGGTGGGAGGGGAGATGCGGGCGGAGCGCGCCCCGCGCCCGACGGTCGTGCAGACGCAGGTGCGGATCCGCGACGTCAGGTCCGACGAGGTGTTCCCGGGGCGGTCGGCCTGCTCCCTGTCGTTCTTCCTGCCGTCCGGGTGCTACGCCACCAACGCGATCGACCAGTTCTTCGTGCAGCTGGAGCAGGCCGTCCGCACCACGTCGTCCGCGGCTCGACCGCTGGCCGCGGGGGTGTGAGGTGGGCGCGGGCACCGCATACTCCAGCGCCTCCTCACTGCGCAGCGTCCGTGAGCACATCTCCGGCAGCCTGGGCCTGCTGTACGGCATCAACGGCGGCGACGCGGTGGAGGCGCAGGGCCGGGGCGCCGTGGTGGCCCTCTCCGACGGACGGGAGATGCTCGACTTCGGCAGTTACGCCGTGACGCTGTTGGGGCACCGGCACCCGACCGTGCTCGCCCGGGTCGGCGAGGAGCTGACCCGGATGCCCACGTCCACCCGGGTGCTGGGGAACCCGGCGACCGCGGAGGCCGCCGAGCGCCTGACGGAGTACGTCGACCCGGGGCGGCTGCGGCGGGTGTGGTTCGGGCTCAACGGCAGCGACGCCGTGGAGATCGCGTTGAAGCTCGCCCGGGTCGGGACCGGGCGCACCCGGGTGATCGCGGTGGAGGGCGCCTACCACGGCAAGTCGCTGGGGGCGCTGGCCGCGACCTGGAACGCCCGCTACCGCGACCCGGTGCGGTCCCTGCTCGGCGGTGTCACCCATGTGCCCGCCGACGTGGGACGGTTGGCAGCCGCATTTGACGGGGGCGACGTGGCCGCCGTCATCGTGGAACCGGTCCTGGGTGAGGGCGGGGTCCAACCACTGCCCGCCGAGTTCCTCACCGCGCTGGCCCGACACACGCGCCGGGCCGGTGCCTTCCTCATCGCCGACGAGATACAGACGGGACTGCGCAGGTGCGGGGCGAGAGCGCTGAGCGTCGCGGCGGGACTGCGCCCGGACGCCGTCCTGCTGGGCAAGGCGCTGGGGGGCGGTGTGCTGCCGCTCTCCGCGATGGTGGCGACCGAGGCGTTCCACGAGCCGCTGGCCCGCGACCCCTTCCTGCACACCACCACGTTCTCCGGGCACCCGCTGTGCGCCGCGGCCGGCGTCGCCGCGCTGGAGGCCGTGGAGGCCCACAGCGGCGACGGCGAGGCGTTGGCGGCCCGGGTCGGCGCGGGGCTGGCCGGAATCCGGTCGCGGCATCCCGGTCTGGTGCGGGAGGTGCGCGGTCGGGGCCTGCTGTGGGGACTGGAGCTTGCCTCCCCGGCGGCTGCCGGCGACCTGTTGATGGACCTGAGCCGGCGCGGCCTGCTGCTGTCCCCCTGCCTGGGCCGGCCGGAGGTACTGCGCCTGCTGCCGCCGATGGTGACGACGGCCGGGCAGTTGGACCGCGCGTGGCAGATCCTCGACGATGCCTGTGCCGGCGTCGCCGGTGACCATGCCCCCGCCCCGGCGGCATGCTGAGCCGAGGAGAGACCATGCCCGAACTGGACTACGAACCGTTCGCCCTCCAGTACGACCGCGGCAGCGCGGAGAACCCCTTCAACACGCTGCTGGAACGCCCGGCACTGCGCGCCCTGATGGGCTCGACTCGTGGTCTGCGCGTGCTGGAGGCCGGCTGCGCCGGAGGCCGGCTCACCGGCCAACTGGTCGACGAGGGCGCAGAGGTGGTGGCCCTGGACGCCAGCCCCACCCTGGTGCGGCTCGCCGCGGAACGGGTCGGACCACGGGCCGCGGTGCGCGTGCACGACCTGCGGCAGCCCCTGGACTTCCAGCCGTCCGGCTCGATCGACCTGGTCGTCTGTTCACTGACCCTGCACTACCTGCGGGACTGGCGGCCCGTGCTGGCCGAGTTCCGCCGGGTGCTCTCCCCCGGCGGCCGGGTGGTGGTCTCCACCCACCACCCCTTCGGCGACCTGGAACTGTCCACCAGCGGCGACTACTTCGGCGTCGAGCAGCTCACCGACGAGTGGACGTCCTACGGGCCGCCGCCGATGGTCGTCCGCTACTACCGCAGGCCGTTGAGCAGCATGCTCGCCGACGCCCGGCAGGCCGGGCTGTCCCTGACCGACCTGCGTGAGCCGCGGGTCGGCGAGGAACACCGTGCCGCCTTCGGTCGGAAGTTCGACAAGGTGGCCACGGAACCGTGGTTCCTGCTGCTGGAGTTCACCGCGCGGTCCGAGGACCGCCCCTCCCCCGCCCGACCCTTCTCCCCTCCTGAGGTGTCTCCATGACCGCAGCTTCACAGTCGTCCGTCCCGCGTGCCGCGGCGGTGATCGGCGGCACCCGCGGGCTGGGCCACCAGCTCGCGGTGCGCGCCCGCGACGCGGGCCTGCCCACCTGCGTCTACGGCCGTTCCGTGCACGACCTGCCGCCGGACCGCGCCAAGGGCTTCGAGCTGCGGGAACTCGACCTGCGGGATCCGTCGAGCGTGGCCGGCGCGGACGTGTCGCTGTCCGGCCCGGTGGTGCTTTTCTGGGTGGCCGGCGCGTTCCTCAAGAAGCCGCTGGTGCACACCCGGGACGAGGACATCGAAGGACTGACCAGCCTGCTGCTGACCGGCCCGCTGCGGCTGCTGCGCAGACTGCTGCGGGCCGCCCCCTCCAGCGTGCACCTGGTGACCATCGCCTCGTCGTCCGGCTGGAAGCGGCGCGAGTCGGAGTCGCTGTACTGCGGGCTCAAGGCGGCCCAGGCGCAGGTCAGTCGGGCCCTGGTGCCGGAACTGGTCGAGGCGCATCCGGCGAACCGGGTCACCGTGGTCAATCCCGGCGGTCTGGCGGTGCCCGACTTCCACACCGGCCTGGAGATCGATTACGGCCGGATGATGGACCCCGCCGAGGTGGCCGGCATCATCTGGCGGCTCGTCAGCGAGCAGCGGACCTCCTTCGAGGAGGTCCAGATACTCCGCAGCCGCGAGCCGGGCCGTGAGGGTGTGCCCGAGGTGTCCTTCGGCCCCCGGGCCCCGCAACCCCCCATCTGACCCGGGCCCGGGCTCCGGCGCGGCTCGGGCCCGGGTGGTCCGAACCCGCGTGATCCGAAGCCCGCGTCCTGCCGGTCGGCTTCCCTTCGTGTGACCTGCCCCGTCCTTCGTGTGACCTGCCCGTTCCGCCTCCGAGGAGGATCCTGTGCTGGACTTCGCCGCCCGCCGCGACACCAGTTCCGAGCCGTACCACTGGTCGACCGTCCACGGACTGCTGCCCGCGGAGGTGCGCTCCCGCCTGCGCGACACCATGCCGCCGCTGGCGGAGTTCACCCGCTCCGAGCGCACCGCGGGCGGTGACAAGACCTACGGCATGTACGTACTGCCGCTGGTCCACCGCGGCGAGCCGCTGCCCGCGCTGGACAAGGCGGGCAGCGACTGGGCCGAGTTCACCACCGCGATACAGGGCGAGGACTACCGCGCCTGGGTGCGGGAGGTGGTGGGCGCCGACGTCGGCGACGCCTCCTTCGATGTCGGGTTGTTCGTCTTCCGGGCAGGGGACTGGGTGTCCTCGCACACCGACAAGAGCGACAAGAGCGCCACCCACGTGCTGTACCTGAACGAGGAGTGGGGCGCCGGGGACGGCGGCGAGTTCCTCGTCCGCGGCACGGCCGGCGACGACGCTCCGGTGCACGCCGCCATCAGCCCCGGCGGTGGCCGGTCGGTGCTCTTCGCCAGGTCGGACAACTCCTGGCACGCGGTCGCCCCGGTGGCCGAGGGGGCACCTGAGTTGCGGTGCACCGTCCAGGTGGAGATGTGGCGGTGAGCGCCGGACGGGCGGTGGCCGAGGACCCGCGGACCGTGGTCGGGCCGGCTGCCGACACCGAACGGTGGCTCGTCCACGGCGGGCCGCTGCGGGCCGAACTGCCGGTGCCCGTCGGCGGGTTCAAGCACCTGCTGGTCCCGGCGCTGGCAGCCTCCTGCATGGCGGACGCCCCGTGGCGCTTCAGCAACGTCCCCGACATCGCGGACCGCGACGTGCTCAGCGGGATCATCAGCGCCCTGGGGGCGCGCGTCGACCAGGACGTCCCGGGTGGACGGCTCACCGTCGACGCCTCCTCGCTCACCGGCCACGTCGTACCGTCCGGCGCGTCGGACGGAGTGCACGGCGGCGTCTACCTGCTGCCGGCGCTGCTCGCGA
>NZ_BAAHCA010000302.1:0-5146 GCF_054776295.1 Streptomyces sparsus | reverse complement strand
GGCGGTGGCGCGGGCACCGACCGGGCCTGGCCGCCGGCAACCGCCTGCTCGATGCGTGCGGCGACCTGCTGGGCCTGCTCGACGCCCTGGTCGGCCAGCAGGGCGGCCAGGCCGCCGGCGTATCCCTGGCCGACGGCCCGCACCTTCCAGATGTCGTTGCGGCGGTACAGCTCGACGGCGACCACGGCGGACTCCGTGTCCAGGCCGATCACCGTGTAGTTCGCGATCTCCGCGCCGTCGAGTGAGGTGACCGCCACGAAGGGAGCGGCCGACGCTCCGAAGGAGACCGGGCCGCCCACGCCGGACGGCAGCGCCAGCAGCACGTGCACCTGGTGGACCTCCGGGGGCAGCGCCTCCAGGTCCACGGCCAGGCGGTGGTCGGCAACCGCCTGCCGGGACGCCTCCAGGCCCGGCAGCACGGGTGAGGCCGGATGCGCCAGCCATTCGGCGCTGCGGCTGCGTCCGTGCTCGTCGGCGAGTGCCGCTCCGGCCACCACGGGGTGCCCGGCGGAAACCCGGATCTCCAGTCGGGGCCCGGGCAGGGGGTGGTTCTGCCCGCGGACCAACTCGGCCGTCATCGCTGCGCCCTCTCGGTCGGTTCGGTCACTCGCCCGGCTCGGCGGAGCCCGGTGGCTGGATCTTGTGCTCGGAGGCGCCCGGAGGCGCGGGTCCCAGTGGCCCGGGAGGCCCGCCCCGCCGGGTGAGGGGTGTGGGACGTGGGGGCCGCACGGGGTCCGGCACCGCGGCGTCGCTCCCGGGCGGCTTCCGACCCCGGGGAGGCGGCTGGCGGTTCCGGCGGGCCGGCTTGCGGGTGCGCGCACGGCGGATGGCCCGGCGCAGTGGACGCCGGGCCATCCGTCGCGATCGCCGTACGGGTGTGGGGCCGAGGGTTACAGGTGCGGCACGATGGTCGGCATGAGGTCCTGGAAGGTGCGGCCGTTGGCGGGGGCTCCGATGGCCGTCATCGACCAGCCGTTGCCCTGCCGGTGGACCTTGGCCATGATCTGCGCGGTGTACTGACCGCCGCCCGCGAGGGTGTAGCGGGCCAGTTCCACGCCGTTGGTCTCGTCGACCAGCCGGCAGAAGGCGTTCTCCACCTCGGCGAAGGTCTGGCCGGTGAAGGAGTTCACGGTGAAGACGATCTGGTCGATGTGGACCGGGACCCGCTGGAGGTCCACCAGCACGGACTCGTCGTCACCGCCCTGGCCGGCGCCGCCGACCAGGTTGTCCCCGGTGTGCTCCACCGAGCCGTCGTCGCTGGTGAGGTGCTGGAAGAACACCACGTCGACGGGCTGCTTGTCGGCGAACAGCACCGCCGAGGCGTCGAGGTCGATCTCCTTGGTGCGCTTGCCGAAGAGACCGCGACGTGGCGCCGCCTGCCAGCCGAGCCCCATCCGCACCGCGGTCAGGGACCCTCCGTCATCCTTCTGCAGACTGATCGCCTGTCCTTTGGACAAGTTGACCGACACGTGCGTTCCCCTCTCGACTTCCACGCCACCGCCCTCACCGGCGGCTCCCCGCACCCTACGCACTGCCGACCGGGGCCTGTCGGCGCGCCCCGGATTTGTGGCGTTCCTGCAACACACCCGGGGCGCCGGCTCCTACTTGAGCCCCGCCTCCCTCATCTGGCGCAGTTCCTTCTTCAGCTCACCGACCTCGTCGCGCAGGCGGGCGGCCACCTCGAACTGCAACTCGCCGGCGGCGGTGCGCATCCGGGTGGTCATCTCCTCGATGAGCTCGGCGAGTTCCGCGGCCGGCCGGTCGGTCGGTACCGCGTCCGCCTTCTTCTTCCGTTCGGCCGCTCTGCCGCCGAGCGCGGGCACCGGGGCCTTGCCCTTGCGTTCGCCGTCCGGGGTGCGGCGGTAGCCGCTGCCGAGCAACTGCTCGGTGTCGACCTCCTCGCGGGCGATGGTGGCGACGATGTCGCCGATGTGCTTGCGCAGCGGCTGCGGGTCGATGCCGCGTTCCTCGTTGTAGGCGACCTGCTTGACGCGCCGCCGGTTGGTCTCGTCGATGGCCCGGGCCATCGACGGGGTGATCCGGTCGGCGTACATGTGCACCTGGCCTGACACGTTTCGCGCGGCGCGGCCGATGGTCTGGATCAGCGAGGTACCGGAGCGCAGGAAGCCCTCCTTGTCGGCGTCGAGGATCGCGACGAGGGAGACCTCCGGCAGGTCGAGGCCCTCGCGCAGCAGGTTGATGCCGACCAGCACGTCGTACTCGCCGGCGCGCAGCTCACGCAGCAGCTCCACCCGGCGCAGGGTGTCGACGTCGCTGTGCAGGTAGCGGACCTGGATGCCCAGTTCCAGGAAGTAGTCGGTGAGGTCCTCGGCCATCTTCTTGGTGAGGGTGGTGACGAGGACCCGCTCGTCCTTCTCGGTGCGCGTCCGGATCTCGTGCACCAGGTCGTCGATCTGGCCCTCCGTCGGCTTGACCACCACCTCGGGGTCGACCAGGCCGGTCGGGCGGATGATCTGCTCGACGACGCCGTCGGAACGGGAGAGCTCGTAGGCGCCCGGGGTGGCCGACAGGTAGACCGTCTGCCCCGTCCGTTCCAGGAACTCCTCCCACTTCAGCGGCCGGTTGTCCATCGCGGAGGGCAGCCGGAAGCCGTGGTCGACGAGGGTGCGCTTGCGGGAGGCGTCCCCCTCGTACATGGCGCCGATCTGCGGCACGGTGACGTGGGACTCGTCGATGACCAGCAGGAAGTCCTCGGGAAAGTAGTCGATGAGGGTGTGCGGCGGGGAGCCGGGCTCGCGGCCGTCGATGTGCAGCGAGTAGTTCTCGATGCCCGAGCAGGTGCCGATCTGCTGCATCATCTCGAGGTCGTAGGTGGTGCGCATGCGCAGCCGCTGTGCTTCCAGCAGCTTGCCCTGCTTCTCCATCCTCTCCAGCGTCTGCTGGAGTTCCGTCTCGATGGCGGCGACGGCGCGGTGCATGCGCTCCTCGCCCGCCACGTAGTGGGTGGCGGGGAAGATGTGGACGAAGGTGTCGTCGGAGATGACCTCGCCGGTGAGCGGGTGCAGCGTGGAGAGCGCCTCGATCTCGTCCCCGAACATCTCGATGCGGACCGCCAGCTCCTCGTACACGGGGAAGAGCTCGATGGTGTCACCGCGGACCCGGAAGGTGCCGCGGGTGAACGCGACGTCGTTGCGGGTGTACTGGTTCCCCACGAAGCGGCGCAGCAGCGCGTCCCGGTCGATCTCCTGGCCGACCTTCAGCGACACCATGCGGTCGACGTACTCCTGCGGGGTGCCGAGGCCGTAGATGCAAGAGACCGAGGCGACAACGACCACGTCACGACGGGTGAGCAGGGAGTTGGTGGCGCTGTGGCGGAGCCGCTCGACCTCCTCGTTCACCGAGGAGTCCTTCTCGATGTACGTGTCGGACTGCGGAACATACGCCTCAGGCTGGTAGTAATCGTAATACGAAACGAAGTATTCGACGGCGTTGTTCGGGAGCAGTTCCCGGAACTCGTTCGCCAGCTGAGCAGCGAGGGTCTTGTTCGGAGCCATGACGAGAGTCGGACGTTGGAGCTTCTCGATCATCCACGCGGTGGTCGCCGACTTGCCGGTGCCGGTGGCGCCGAGCAGGACGACGTCCTGCTCGCCCGCCTCGATACGCCGGGCGAGGTCGGCGATAGCCGTGGGCTGGTCGCCGCTGGGCTGGTAGGGGCTGACGACCTCGAAGGGCGCCACCGTGCGTTCGATATCGGAAACAGGCCGCATGACCCCACCGTACGGCGCACCACCGACATTGTTCGGCTCCCGGCCACCGTCCGCCCGCCCGCCCTTCCCATGAACGTACGGAACGGCGGGCATCACCACTGCACGGTGCCGCGGACGCCCCGCTCTCGTTGCACCCGTCGATGCCCCTTCCAACCCTCGCCCGCTCCCCCGCGCCGCCTCCCGTCCGTCCCCACGCTCCCGGCCCACATCCCCTGAGACCCCGGCGCCCACCGGCGGCTGAGCCACCTTCCGCGCTCCCGGCAGCGGCCGGGCCCGACCGCACAGGTTCCACCCGCCCGGCTCCTCCCCCCTCACCTCTGCTCCGTCCGGTTCCGCGCGCACCACAGCGCTCACGCACCGTGCCGAACCGCCCACACCCCGTCCCCACCCGCTGCCCGGCGCTCCCGCCCCGCCCGATCACGACCCGCCTACGTTCCGCAGACGTGAGGAGTCCCCGTGTCCCTACGCTCCGCCACCGTGCTGGTCGGCGCACTCCTGAGTTGTGCCGGCCTCGTCCTCGGCGCCCCGTCGACGCACGCGGCCGTCGACGCGCTCCCGCTGACCGTCGCCCACCGCGGCGCCTCCGCGTACGCTCCGGAGAACACCCTCGCCGCAGCCGACCGGGCCCGGCAGCTGGACTTCGACTGGGTCGAGGCCGACGTGCAGCGCACCGCGGACGACCGCCTGGTGATCGTGCACGACGAGACGCTGGACCGCACGACCGACGCCGAGCAGGTGTTCCCCGACCGGGACCCGTGGCGGGTGGCGGACTTCACCGCCGCCGAGATCGCCCGGTTGGACGCCGGCAGCTGGTTCGACCCCGACTACGCGGGCGAGCGGGTCCCGACCCTGGCCTCCTTCCTCTCCCGCGTCGACCACAACGACCAGCGGCTGCTGCTGGAGATCAAGAAGCCGGAGCTGTACCCGGGCATCGAGCGGGACGTCCTGAAGCAGTTGGCCGACTCCGGCTGGCTGGACCGCCGCCATGTGCGCGACAGGCTGATCGTGCAGAGCTTCGACGCCGAGTCCGTACGAACGGTGCACGAGCTCGACCCGGCGGTGAAGACGGGCTTCCTGGGCACCCCTGACCCGTCGGAGCTCTCCTCCTACGCGGACTTCGCCGACCAGATCAATCCGCGCCACACCACGGTCACCCCCGAGTACGTGGCGGCGGTGCAGTCGCTGCGCGGACCGCGGGGCAGTGCGCTGGAGGTGTTCACCTGGACCGTGGACGACGGCGAGACCGCCGTCCGACTGGCACGCATGGGCGTGGACGGCATCATCTCCAACCGGCCGGACGTGGTCCGCGACGCTCTCCGGAGCTGATCACCGGTGGTGTCCCCGCCGCCCTGCCGTCCCGGCGGCCGAACGGTGGTCGGCGGGTGCCGGCAGGTGCCGGCGGGCCGGGCGCGGCGGCC
>NZ_BAAHCA010000301.1:0-5146 GCF_054776295.1 Streptomyces sparsus | reverse complement strand
CGGCGCACCGCCGGGTCGTCCGGCGACGCGTCAGCGAGCCCGTCCAGCAGCGCGTAGGCGGACCGGGCCCGGTCCGCACCCTCGGGGCCGGAGCCGACGGCCTGCACCAGCTCCAGCAGGCGCCCCCGCACGAGTTCCGGCGCGGTGGTGTCGAGGAGGACGAACAGCTCCCGGTCCCGCGCCGCCATCTTCGAGCCGGGCTCGGATGCGGCGGGCGCCCACTCCTGCTCCCGCAGCAGCTCGGTCAGCTCGGGGGAGAGCGGAGCGTCACCCGACAGCTCCCCCTCCGCCGCCTGCCGCAGCAGTACCGCCAGACGGGCGCGGCGGTCCCTGATCTCCGCCTCCTGCCGGGCGAGATCGGCGTCCAACTCCGCCAGCGCGCCGGCCAGGTCACGTCCGGCCTCCCCGGCCAGCACGTCACGGACCTCCCCCAGGCTGAGCCCGAGCGCGGTGAGGCGGCGGACGCGTGCGAGCCGAACGGCGTCGCGCAGCCCGTACACCCGGTAGCCGTTGGCCTGCCGTTCGGGCTCGGGCAGCAGGCCCACCTGGTGGTAGTGCCGCACGGCACGGGCGGACACGCCGATCAGTTCTGCGATTTCTCCGATGCGCATGGCGCCAGTGAAAACCCTGCCGCTGCGACAAGGTCAAGCCCCGGGGAACACACCGCCACAGACGCACCGCCGGTCGTGGACGCCCGCACCCGGCCGGACCCGCCTGCCGCCCACGGCCGACGGGCCGGGCGAGTGGGTACTCGCCCGGCCCGTCGGGTGGTGGTGCCGCTCACCGGGACCAGCGGCCGGACGCCGCGCCCGCGGTTCCGGGGCGGCGTCCGGGGCGTGGGCCCCGGGCGGGATCAGCGGAAGACGGCGATCCAGCCCTTGTTGAGGTCGGGCTTCTTGTACAGCTTCTGCGTGACCATGAGGAAGCTGCCGTCGTGCCAGAACGGCTGGGTCTTGGAGAAGCTCATGCCCTGCATCAGCTCCCGCTCCCCTGCCGGCAGCTTCATGTACGGCTCGACCTTGCCGGTCTCGGTGTCGATGGCGGTGAGCTGTCCCGTGGTGCTGTAGTTGCCGCCCTCGTAGGCGAGCAGCTTGCCGTCGTGCAGGGCGACGGGTGTGGTCCGGCCCTCCTCGGTCGGGTTGGAGACCCAGCTCGACTTGCCGGTGTCCAGGTCGTAGGCCACGATCTCGTTGGTCTGCGCCGCGTCGCCCTGGTGCATCTTCGTCTCCAGGTAGGCGGTGTTCCGCTCCTTGTCGACGATCACGTTGTAGGCGTCGGAGAGGCCGATGCCGTTGGAGTTCCACTGGAAGCGCTCGGGGTCGACGCCGATCTTCTGCTTCAGCTTCAGCTTGTCCGAGAGCACCATCAGGTCGGTGATCGCGATGCTGGACGACCCGCCGGCGTTGACGCCGACCACCAGCGGATCGGTGGAGAACACCCGCTGGATCTTGACGCCGGACGGCGCCTTCCACTCGCTGGTCTTCTTGCCCGTCCTGGACAGCGACTGGAGCGACACGTCGTCGTCACCGAAGCCGCACTGGACCATGGCGAGGAACTGCTTGCCCCCGACGTACGCGCGGTCCCGGCAGTCACCGGTGGGCTTGGCCTTCCACAGCTCCTTGCCGTCGGCGAGGTCGTAGGCGACGGAGCCGCCGATCCAGGCGACGCCCGCGGTCTCGCCGCTCACACCGGCCTGCGGGTAGCTGATGCGGGGGATCTCGCCGGCCTCACGAGCCGGCAGGTCCTTCTCCCACAGCTTCTTGCCGGCCGCGAGGTCGATGCCCATGGCCTTCTCGCACTTGCGACCCCACAGGATCATCGTGCGGTCCTTGGAGGCGTCGTTGGCCGCCGCGCACGAGTCGCCGCGCACGGCCTTGATCGACCACGCCTCCTTGCCGTCCTTCATGTCGTACGCGCGGACGGCGTCCACCTCGTACTTCACGATGTTGCCACCGGCGAACCAGGTCCCCGGGGTCTCCATCAGGATCTCAGTGTCCACGAGCACCGGGGCGGGCTTCTGCCAGGCCAGTTCCGCCTGGCCGTCCGTACGCTGCTCGGGCTCGCCGTCCTCACCGGCGCCGCCGGTGCTCTCGGTGGAGCCCTTGCTGTCGCCCTTGGACTCGTCCTTGCTGCTGTCGTCCTTCGTCAGGAAGAACACGCCGCCCGCGGCGATCAGCACGACCGCGAGCACCGCGGCCATGACGATCAGCAGCTTCTTGTTGTCGCCGCCGGAGCCGTTCTTGCCGGGCGCCGGCATCGGGTACGTCGGCTGCTGACCGTAGGGGCCGGGCTGGCCGTACGGTCCGGGCTGGCCGTACGGTCCGGGCTGGCCGTACGGTCCGGGCTGACCGTAGGGGCCCGGCTGACCGTATCCGCCGGGCTGGCCGTAGGGGCCGGGGGGCTGCTGACCGGGAGGCTGCTGGCCCGGGTAGCCGTACCCCGGGGCGGCCGGCTGTCCGGGCGGCTGCGGATAGCCGTAACCGGGGCCCTGCGGCGGCTGCGGATACCCGTAGCCGGGCCCCTGCGGCGGTTGGCCGGAACTGTTCGGTGGCCGGCCGGGTGCCTGACCGGGCGAGGACGGCGGCTGAGGCGGCTGCTGCGGCTCGTCCTCACCGGACTTCTGCTGCTGCGGATAGCCGTAGGACGGGTCCTTCGGGGCCCCGAAGCCGCCTGAGGGCGGCTCGTTCGGGGGCGGAGGCGGGGGCGGCGGCTGGGACATAGCGAAGTTCCTTCTCCACACGCGGACCGATTGCCCTGCCCCTCAATCCCCCGTAGGGACGAGCGAATCGGACATTTGGCCCGCCGATTTCTCGACAACTCACTGGCAGTTGAGCGAAGCCCTTTGTATCACCGGACACCGGGGGACACCGGGCCGGTTCCGTCCGGCCTTCTCCGTCGAGAACGGGAAAGGGGTCTTCTCCGTACCAAATCCCCCGTTCACGGGCACGACTGGGACACCGCACGGGTGCGATCCCCCTCACCCGCGGCCCGTCACGGCAGGGGCCGAGACCGCACAGGACGGCACCCACCGGCCGAGCAGTGCCCTGACGGCGGGTGACGGGTGCGGCGGCTCGGCGGCGGCTACTCGTCCTCGGCGAGTTCCAGCCAGCGCATCTCCAGCTCCTCCTGCTGGTCGGCCAGCTCGCGCAACCGCACGTCGAGCTTCGCGACCCGCTCGAAGTCGGTGGCGTTCTCGGCCATCTCCGCGTGCAGCTTCGTCTGCTGCTCGGCGTTGCGGTCCAGCTGGCGCTCCAGCCGCTGGAGCTCCTTCTGGGCGGCCCGGGAGACGGCGGCCGGCTTGGCGGGTGCCGCCGGTGCGGCGGCGCCCGGTGCGGGCGGCGCCGTCTCCTCACGGCGCACCGCACTCCGGCGCTCCAGGTACTCGTCCACCCCGCGCGGCAGCATGCGCAGCGTCGCGTCGCCGAGCAGGGCGAACACCCGGTCGGTGGTGCGCTCCAGGAAGTAGCGGTCGTGGCTGATGACCACCATCGAACCGGGCCAGCCGTCGAGCAGGTCCTCGAGCTGGGTGAGGGTCTCGATGTCGAGGTCGTTCGTCGGCTCGTCGAGGAACAGCACGTTCGGCTCGTCCATCAGGAGCCGGAGGATCTGGAGGCGGCGGCGTTCACCGCCGGACAGGTCACCGACCGGCGTCCACTGCTTGTCCTTGACGAAACCGAAACGCTCGCACAGCTGCGAGGCGGACATCTCCCTGCCCTTGCCGAGGTCGACGCGGGAGCGGACCTGCTCCACGGCCTCCAGGACCCGGACGGTCGGGTGCAGTTCGGCCACCTCCTGCGAGAGGTACGCCAGCTTCACCGTCCGGCCGACCTTGACGCGTCCCCCGGCGGGCTGGATCTCGCCCTCACTGCGTGCGGCGTCCGCGAGGGCACGCAGCAGCGAGGTCTTGCCGGCGCCGTTCACGCCGACCAGCCCCACCCGGTCACCGGGCCCGAGCTGCCACGTCAGGTGCTTCAGCAGCACCTTCGGGCCGGCCTGCACGGTGACGTCCTCCAGCTCGAAGACGGTCTTGCCGAGCCGGGAGTTGGCGAAGCGCATCAGCTCGGCGGTGTCCCGCGGCGGCGGTTCGCCGGCGATCAGTTCGTTGGCCGCCTCGATACGGAACCGCGGCTTGCTGGTGCGGGCGGGCGCTCCGCGCCGCAGCCAGGCCAGCTCCTTGCGCATCAGGTTCTGCCGCTTGGTCTCCTCGGTGGCGGCGATCCGCTCCCGCTCGGCCCGGGCGAAGACGTAGTCGCTGTAGCCGCCCTCGTACTCGTGGACCGCGCCCCGCTGCACGTCCCACATGCGGGTGCACACCTGGTCCAGGAACCAGCGGTCGTGCGTGACGCAGACCAGCGCCGAGCGGCGCTCCCGCAGGTGCCCGGCGAGCCAGGAGATGCCTTCCACGTCGAGGTGGTTGGTGGGCTCGTCGAGCACGATCAGGTCCTGCTCGGCGATGAGCAGCTTGGCCAGCGCGATCCGCCGGCGCTCGCCACCGGAGAGCGGCCCGATGACGGTGTCCATGCCCTGCGGGAAACCGGGCAGGTCGAGGCCGCCGAAGAGGCCGGTGAGCACGTCGCGGACGCGGGAGTCACCGGCCCACTGGTGGTCGGCGAGATCACCGACCACTTCGTGCCGGACGGTGGCGGCCGGGTCCAGGGAGTCGTGCTGGGTCAGCACTCCGAGCCGCAGGCCGCCCTGATGGGTGACCCGGCCGGTGTCGACGTCCTCCAGCCGGGCGAGGATGCGGACCAGTGTGGTCTTGCCGTCGCCGTTGCGGCCGACGACGCCGATCCGGTCGCCCTCGTTGACTCCGAGAGAGACGCCGTCGAGCAGCGATCGCAGGGCGTACGCCTTGCCGACGGCTTCCAGATTGACGAGGTTGACGGCCATGGGGCTCCGGCTCTGTTGCGAGGACTGGTCACAGGACTGGTCAGCGGTCCAGCCTAGTCGCCGCCGGGACCCCGCCGACCCGGTGGGCACCAGGGCCACGACCGGTTCGTCCCCGCACCACGGGCGGCGCGCGACGAGCGTTCAGCGGCGCGCGGCCACTTCCGCCGCGTCGCTCTCGTGGGCGCCTGCCGACGGCGCCGGCCGGTTTCCCGCTGCCGCCATGGGTGCGTGGCCTCCCTCGACCGCCGAGGGGCTG